>NZ_JASCQJ010000030.1:0-41806 GCF_033043255.1 Clostridium lamae
CATCAATTTCTTTCTTTTCTTCTAAGTCATCATAACAGTATTTTAATATATCTTCTTCAATTTTAGATATTTTATTAATTAAAATAAATGTATCCTTATTATGATATGTTGTTTCAAATATTTTTTTATAAAAAGATAATTTTTCATAAACATTTTCATTTTTAATTATATCTGTGATTTCTTCATCAAACTTGCCTTCATCCATCACACATTTCAAAAATGATAATTTTTCTTTTAATATAGAAATAGAATTATAATTTTTTATATACTCTTCATAAATATCTTCTCTTAAACTAGAAAAGATTTTAGCATTATGTTCATCATTCCTTCTATTATGCTTATTAAAAAATATACCCCATTTCTTTTTAGCAGATTTATTCAACAATTCATTATTATATTTTAAATTCACTGTATTTGTTAATGTTACTAAATATTCAGTATTGATAATTTCACCTGCTAATAATGCCTCCATAAAATCCTCAGTATATTTCGATAAAGCTAAGCTATAATCAATTTCTTTATTATCTATGATAGTATTTAGTATTGAGATAGATCCATTTATTAATTCATAATCTAAAGGGTATTTCAAACATTTAAATATTTCATTATCTATAAATCTTCTATGTTTAATATAAACAGTGCTTAAATCTGAAGATAATATTTTATTACAAGCTTCTTTTAACTGATTATACGTATAATTCTTAAAAGGCTTTTTTATTCTATAAGTTCTATAATATTTTTGATAAGGATGATTTTCATTTATCCTTTTTTTAGTTAAGGTGTATTTATTTATAAGACAAATATCATCATTATTACTATTGTTAAATAACCTATTTATCTTCATTAATAGATTATGCTTTTTATTAGTATTTCTATCAATTAGATCTACCTTGCTTATAATAGTTTTTCCTGTTCGTTCTTGCAAATTAGATAATAAATTTTTGATTATTTCTTTAACATTATAATTATTATCTAAATCAACTATTCTTTTTCCAAGTTCTTTAATTAGATTATCTTCTAAAATTAAACCTTTATATTTATTGGAAAGAATTAAAACTTGTTCCTCATTAAATAGATAATAAGATACAACGTCTCTTAGAACATCTAATAGGTCATTCTTATGAACCCTATAACCTTTCATCATTGCATTATTATTTAAAATATTATTTAAAATATTATTTGCAATATTATTAAGGCTTAATAAACTTTCAGTATTATTAAGAGTGAAATCTTCGCTAATAGCAATCTCCTCCTTATTTAAATATTAATACAATATATTCATATATCTAAAAAATTATAATAAGATTCATTTATAATTTTTATTTATGTCAATAATATAAATATTGAATAAAGGGAGTTGATTTTTTGAAGAGATTATTTAAAGTCCTTACAATTTTTTTTGTTACAATCCTAATAACTACTCTTTGTATAATAGTTTACTTCAAAAACTCATTAATGATAGTATATAATGTTTACGAAGAATTGAAAAACTCTAATGAATCAGTAGAGACTTTAGGAAAATTAATTAATTATGACATAACAAATTCCATGGATAATAAAAATGTTAAGTACAAAGAAACATCTTCAAAAGACGTTTTTTTAGATATTTATAAATCTAATATAGACAATAAAACATCACCTGTAATTTTATATGTACATGGAGGTAGTTGGATTTATGGTGATAATGGAATACCAATTGGACTAGAACCAATATTAAACGCTTTTAATAAAAGAGGATATACAATTATAAGTGTATCCTACGAGCTTTTAAAAGAAAATACCCCTATGGATAATCCAATTAAAGACGTAAAAGATTCAATAAGATGGATTTATAAAAATAAGGATAAATATAATTTTGATACAAATAACATTGGAATATTAGGTGTTTCTTCTGGAGCTCATCTTGCCTTAATGGCTTCTTATTCTGATGATGATGAATTTATAGGAGATAAAAGTCTAGAAAAGTATCCTTCTAAAGTAAAATATGTTTTAGATATATTTGGCCCTACTGATTTAAATACATTAGATCCCTCATCTATTGAGGAAGAATATAAAGATGATATTAAAAAGATAATTAACTCACCAGATGTATTAAGGAAACTCAGTCCTATGGATTATATAACTTCCTCTTCTCCTAATACCTTAATCATACATAGTAAAACAGATGAAATAGTACCATATGAAAATGCTAAAAGTTTATATATTAATTTAAAAGATAACGGAGTAAAAAGTAAACTTCTCACATTAGAGTCAGGCTCACACTATTTTAATGGATATAGCGAACCTGAAATTGCAGCATTAATCTTTGAAGTACTTAAATTTTTAGATATAAATAATAAATAAGAAAGGTTAATAAAAATTAACCTTTCTTATTTATTATATGTAACTCCATATTTTTCATAATATTTTTCTATAGAAGTTTTCAAATCATCATCTATATATACTTTACCATTTAACTCTCTATTATGTAGATATTCAACAACTTCCTTCATTGTTACTATTGAATAAGTAGTAATTCCAAAGTTCTCTTTTATCTCATCTTGTGCAGATTTTTCTGATTTCCCTTTCTCCATTCTATCTACGGAAATAATAAGGCCTTTTATATCTACATTCCCTTGCGATTTTAATATTGGTGCTGTTTCATATATTGATGTTCCAGCTGTCATAACATCTTCAACTATAACAACTTTTGAACCATCTCTTAAAGAACCACCTAATAAAATTCCACCTTCGCCATGGTCTTTTACTTCTTTTCTATTTGAGCAATATTCAACATTTATATCATACATTTCATTTAGAGAAATAGCCGTTGTTACTGTTAATGGGATTCCTTTATATGCAGGTCCAAATAAAACATCAAAATCATTACCAAAATGTTTATTTATTGCTTTAGCATAGAATTCCCCTAATTTCTTTAATTGAGCCCCAGTAGTATAATTTCCTGTGTTTATAAAGAATGGAGTATTTCTACCGCTTTTAGTAACAAACTCTCCAAATCTTAAAACATTACTATTTACCATAAATTCTATAAATTCTTCTTTATATCTTTCCACAACAAACATTCCTTCCGATACAAATATTAAACATATATTTACTGAAAACATACGTTTTAATTATTCTATCATTATTTATCATAAATTGCCAATATTTTTATTAAATAATGTACTACAAATAATACAAGCATAAAATTTAGGAGCTGTATAAAACAGCCCCTAATAACTTTATGAATATCTATTCAATTATTCTCTCGCTTCTTTATTTAATTGATAAAGCCTTTCCCTTTCAGGTAAGGTTAAATCTAGAGTTCCTTCTCTCTTCTTTACTAGCTTTTCAAGTTCCTTAAACTTTTCATCTCCTAGTTTACTTCTTATAACTTCAGATTTCATTATCTTTAGTTCGTTATAATCAGTAATAGTTAATGATTCACCGCTTTTCACTTTTTCTCTAAATTCATTTAATTTATCTTTTTGAGATTCACTTAGGTACCCTTCATTTTTAGGAGTCCAAAAGTCATCAAATTTATCATCTTTACTTAAATTCATAGTAGCTTCACTAAATACTCTCAATGCATTACCTTTGTATCTTACATCATCTGATTTTAGAGTAGTAACATTAGAAGATAATATTGTCGTTGAAATTATAGAAAGTAAAGTTAAATATCTTATCATCTTTTGTCCCTCCTTCTAGATATTCATAATATTAGTATATGAAATTCTTAAATAATTAAAGGAAGTAATATTTGCTATTAAAAAATTATTATTTAACAGTTAGATAATCATTAATACTTTTTGCTGCTTCTAATCCTTCTCTAATTGCCCAAACGACTAAAGATTGTCCTCTTCTTGCATCACCACAAGTAAAGATTTTTTCTTTATTAGTTTTAAAAGATTTATATTCTGCATTAATATTCCCTCTATTGTCTAGATTAACATCAAAGCTATTACTAATATATTCTTCAGTTCCTAAGAAGCCCATTGCAATCATTACTATATCAACATCTATTATTTCTTCGCTACCTTCCACCTCTTTAAATGTTAGTCTTCCACTTTCATCTTCATACCAATTTACTCTTATAGTTTTAGCTGCTTTTACGCTTCCTGAATCATCTGAAATAAATTCCTTTACACTTGTAGAATACCTTCTAGGATCTTCTCCAAAAATTTCAATTGCTTCTTCTTGTCCATAATCTACTTTTAGAGTTCTTCTCCATTCTGGCCAAGGATTGCTTTCTAATCTTTTTTTGGGAAGTTGATTTGTGATTTCTAATTGTATTACCGATTTACATCCTTGTCTTATTGACGTTCCAACACAATCTGTACCAGTATCTCCACCACCTATAATCAGAACATTTTTATCTTTACATGAAATATAGTTATCATTAGAGATATTGTTTAATAAATTTCTTGTATTTTCCTTTAAATAATCTACTGCAAAGTGTATTCCTTTAAGCTCTCTTCCAGGAACATTTAAATTTCTTGGCTTAGTAGCACCTGTAGCTAATACAATTGCATCATATTCTTCAAGAACTTTATTTTTTAAGTTTTCATCTAAACAGATATCAGACTTAGTAAAGAATCTAACACCTTCATCTTGTAATAACTCTATTCTTCTATTAACAACTTCTTTATCAAGCTTCATATTTGGGATACCATACATTAGTAATCCTCCGAGTCTATCTTCTCTCTCAAATACATCAACATTATAACCGAATCTATTTAGATAATAGCTACAAGATAATCCAGCAGGTCCAGAACCTATTATAGCAACTCTTTTATTATTTCTATACTTAGGCACTTCTGCCTTTATAATACCTTCATTAAAGGCAGTATCAATAATATATCTTTCATTTTCCTTAATGCTAACTGCAGGACCATTAATAGATACTGTACATGCAGGCTCACAGGGTGCTGGACAAACTCTACCTGTAAATTCAGGAAAAGGATTAGTTTTTAATAATCTATCTAATGCTATATCTATATTATCTTTATATATTAAATCATTAAACTCAGGTATTAAGTTATTTAAAGGACAACCTGATGACATTCCTTTTATTATTATTCCAGATTGACAATATGGAATTCCACAATTCATACATCTTGCACCTTGTTTAATTTGTTCATCTTTTGAAAGCAAGTGATGAAATTCATTGTAATGAGTTATTCTCTCTTCAACAGAATCATTTTTCCCTACCTTTCTTTCAAATTCTAAAAATCCAGTTGGTTTTCCCATTACATAACACTCCTTTCATAAAATGCAGATAGTAGAGCATCTTCATAATCTAAACCTTCATTTTTTTTCATATCTATTAATGTTATTATTTTTTTATAATCATTTGGGACTATTTTTTTGAAATTTTTGACTTCCTCATTCCAATTATCTAATATCTCTGCACCACGTTTAGATTGTGTTAATTCTACGTGCTCTTTTATTAAAGCTATAAGAGATTCTTCGTCATGTTTTTCTATTGATTCTACTTCTACTAACTCTTTATTTAATTTACTATTAAGTGTATTATCTTTATCAAATACATAAGCTATTCCACCACTCATACCTGCTGCAAAGTTAATTCCACACTTACCAAGTAATACTACTGTTCCTCCAGTCATATACTCTAAGCCATGATCACCAACACCTTCAACTACTGCTATAGCACCAGAATTTCTTACTGCAAATCTTTCTCCTGCAACTCCGTTAATAAATGCTTTTCCAGATGTTGATCCATATAAAGCGACATTCCCAATAATAATGTTTTCTACAGGGTCTATATTACAATCTTCTGGATTTTTAACTATTATTTTCCCGCCAGATAGACCTTTTCCTAAATAGTCGTTGCAATCGCCTTCTACCTTTATAGTTAGACCTTTTGGAATAAATGCTCCTATACTTTGTCCTCCAGAACCTGTACAATTTATTACTATTGAATCATCTTTCAAAGTATTATATCCATATTTTCTAGTAATATAGCACCCAAGTAATGTTCCTAAAGTTCTATCAGTATTACTGATATCTATATCTATATTAATTGAATTACGTCTGTAAAAGTTTTTTTCAACTATAGGAATTAATAAGCTTCTATCTAATGTACCAGCTTTATTTTCTTTATAATTTTTATTAAACTTATTTTGTGAAGTAAAGAATCTCTGATCCTGAATTAATAATGAAGATAAATTTACTTTACTTCTTTTAAATCCTTTCTTACTTTCCTTTTCTTTAAGTCTATCAAATCTTCCTACCATTTCGTCAATAGTTCTAAAACCAAGCTTAGACATGTGCTCTCTTAATTCTTCAGCTATAAAATACATAAAGTTAATTACATGTTCTGGTTTACCTTTAAATCTTTTTCTAAGCTCTATATTTTGCGTTGCTATTCCTACAGGACAGGTATCTAAATTACATACTCTCATCATTACGCAACCTAAAGATACTAATGGTGCTGTAGCAAATCCAAATTCTTCTCCACCTAATAGAGCTGCAATGGCAACATCTCTACCTGTCATTAACTTGCCATCTACTTCTAATCTAACTCTATCCCTTAAATTATTTAAAATAAGAGTTTGATGTGCCTCTGCAATCCCAAGTTCCCATGGTAATCCAGCACTTTGTATTGAAGTTTTAGGAGATGAACCTGTTCCTCCATCATGACCAGCTATCAATATTACATTTGCACCAGCCTTAGCTACACCAGTAGCTACAGTACCAACACCTGCCTCAGAAACTAGCTTTACAGAAATATCAGCTTCGTCATTTGATTGTTTCAAATCATATATTAACTGAGCTAAATCTTCTATTGAATATATATCATGATGTGGTGGAGGTGATATTAATCCTACTCCAGCAGTTGCTCCTCTAGTTTTTGCTATCCAAGGATATACTTTATTTGCAGGAAGTTGTCCACCTTCTCCAGGTTTAGCTCCTTGAGCCATCTTTATTTGTATTTCTCTAGCATTAACTAAGTATTCTGATGTTACTCCAAATCTTGCTGAAGCTACTTGTTTTATGGCAGATCTTCTTGAGTCTCCATTTTTATCAACAATATATCTTTCGCTATCTTCTCCACCTTCTCCAGTATTAGATTTTCCTCCAATTCTATTCATAGCAATTGCTAAAGTTTCATGAGCCTCCTTAGAAAGAGATCCATAAGACATAGCACCTGTTTTAAATCTTTTTACTATTGATTCAACACTTTCTACTTCTTCTATCGGAATTGGATCACTTAAATATTTAAAATCTAATAAACTTCTTAAAGTAATGAAGGAATCATCATCATCAATTAGCTCTGAATATTCTTTAAATATTTTATAATCACCTGTTCTAGTTGCCTGTTGTAACTTATAAATAGTTAATGGATTATAAAGATGTTCCTCCTTCTCAGCTCTATATCTATCTCTACCACTTGAATTTAATATAAACTTAAAATTTGAATTACTCTTTTTATTTGCATTTCTATGCCTTCTTAAAATTTCATCTTGAATTTCTTTTAAAGATATTCCTTCTATTCTACTTACTGTATTGGTAAAGTATTTATTTATAACATGTTCATTTATTCCAAGAGCTTCAAATATTTGAGCCCCTTTATATGATTGAATTGTTGAAATACCCATTTTTGATATAATTTTGATTAATCCCTTTAATACAGCTTTATTATATTTTTTTACAGCTATAGTGTAATCTTCATGTAGTAAATTATCTTCCTTCAATTTAAGGATAGACTCATATACTAAATAAGGATTTATGGCAGAAGCACCAAATCCAATAAGTGTAACAAAATGATGTACTTCTCTTGGCTCTCCACTTTCAACTATTAAATCTACCTTACTTCTAAGACCATTTTTAATTAGATAATGATGTACAGCAGATAATGCTAATAAAGATGGGATTGGAATTATCTTTTCATTAACATTTTTATCACTTAATATGATAATGTTATATCCATCTAAAATTAATTTTTCTGCTTCTTCACAAAGTAAATCTAAAGCTAATTCTAAATCATATTCATCTTCTTTCTTTCCATAAGAAGCATTAATAGTCTTTACTTTAAAGTTAGGATTATTAAGATTTTTTATTTTATTTAAATCATCATTTGTCAAAATTGGTGTTGTTAATTTAATTTTTTGCTTATTTTCGTTTAATTCACCTAATATATTGCCAGATGCTCCAAGATACATTGTTGTAGAAGTTATAATTTCCTCCCTAATAGCATCAATAGGAGGGTTTGTAACTTGAGCAAATAATTGTTTAAAATAATTGAAGAGTAGTTGTGGTTCTTTTGATAATACAGCTAAAGGAGTATCTACACCCATAGAAGTAATTGGTTCCTCACCATTTTCACACATTGGTAATATAGTATTATTTAAGTCTTCATATGTGTAATTATAAATCTGCAGTAATTTGTCTCGATTTATATTAAATATTTCGTTATTATTAGAATCTACATGTATATTTTCTAGTGGCAAAATATTATTACTTACCCAATCTAAATAAGGCTTCTTTGAATAATATTCTTTCTTTACTTCCTCATTGCTTAATAATTTTTTATTTAAAGTATCAACAAGTAATATTTTCCCAGGTGTTAATCTACCTTTTGATACTATATCTTCATTTCTTATATCTAAAGCGCCAACTTCTGATGATAGAATTAAGTTGTTATCTTTTGTTATATAATATCTAGCTGGTCTTAAACCATTTCTATCTAAAGTTGCTCCCATCACATTACCATCAGTAAAAATAATTGCAGCTGGTCCATCCCAAGGTTCCATCAATGTTGCATTATATTCAAAAAAAGCCTTTTCTTCTTTAGGGATGAAGTTATTTTTCTCCCAAGGTTCCGGTATTAACATCATAATAGCTTCTTCTATGCTTTTTCCATTCATCATTAAGAATTCTAAAGTATTATCTAAAATTGCAGAATCTGAACCTTCACTATTAATAATAGGTAGGACTTTCTTTAAATCACTCCCTAATTCTTGAGAATATAAATTGCCTTCTCTAGCTAATAAACTATTTATATTACCTCTTAGAGTATTAATTTCACCATTATGAATTATATATCTATTAGGATGAGCTCTTTTCCAACTAGGAACTGTATTTGTGCTATATCGTGAATGTACCATTGTAATTGCTGATTGAACTTTCGCATTTGATAAATCTAAATAAAAATTTTTAAGTTGGCTTGCTAGTAATAATCCTTTATAAACGATTGTTTTAGATGACAAAGAAGATATATATGCCTTTTCTGTTACTAGTTCTTTCTCAAATCTTCTTCTAATAATGTATAATTTTCTTTCAAAATCTCTATAATCATCCATGGTTGATGGCTTTTCTATAATTACTTGTTTAAAGCATGGCATGGATGATATTGCATATTCACCTAGAACGGATTTATTTACTGGTACAGACCTCCAAGCTAAAATTCTTAGCTTTTCTTCATGGCATAATCTTTCAAATATATTTACGCAAGCTTTTTGTTCTGTATCCTCTGTAGGTAAAAACAACATACCTATAGCATAATCTCCCTCTAGAGGTAGGATTACTCCTAGTTTCTGAGCCTCTTCCTTAAAAAATCTATGAGGAATTTGGAATAGTATACCTGATCCGTCACCAGTTTTACCATCTGCTCCAGTACCTCCTCTATGCTCCAAATTTATTAATATATTAAGAGCATCCTCAACAGATTTATGGGTTTTAACTCCATCAATATTAACTACAGCTCCGATCCCACATGCATCATGTTCAAAAGAGCTCCTATATAAACCTATATCATTATGCATAAATATCTTCCTTTCTTTAAAATAATTTGTTATATGCAATTATACTAGCCCTAGGGCTAGTATAATTTAGTTCTTTATAATGATAAAATTTGTTTTGCATAATCAATCATTTTTAATCCAGAATCCATACTGCTTTTTTGAATATATCTATAAGCTTCTTGTTCATTTAGGCCTTCTTGTTCCATAAGTATTCCTTTAGCTTTTTCGATGATTTTCCGTTCATTCATTTTTACTTCTAGATTATTAACTTTTTCTTTAAGCTTATTAACCTTTCTTTCACTTTGATATATTATATCTAAAGTATTTAATAATAATAAGGTGTTTATTGGGCTTGATATGCAAAAAATATCAGTTTCTTCTTGTACAAATGATTTATAAGGTTCATTTACAATTGCAAGAAAACTACATTCATCTCCAGTATTCTCATAAATATCAAGTAAATTCATATCCTTAAATTTATATCCACTAATGACTATAGAGGGAGAAAATTGTTTAATGGATCTTATAAGTTCATTCCCATATTTACACACTGTTATAACATTAAATCCATTTCCTACTAGTATGCTCTTTATCTTTTGAGAAATATCTTCGTTACTTAGTGCTAAAATTATATCTATTGCCATTTACATTGCTCCCTTACAAGTAAAATTAATATTGATTTAAATAATTATCAATCTCCCAAGCATGTACTTTACTTCTATAGTCATCCCACTCTGCTTTTTTTGCCTTTATATAGTTATTAAATGTGTGTTCTCCTAAAGTGTTCTTAACTAATTCACTTTCTTCCATATATTTTATTGCCTCTTCTAAGCTACCTGGTAAACTATCGATACCTTCTAGCCCTCTTTCTTCTAAAGACATCTTAAATATATTCTTTTCTACACTTTCTGGTGGAACTAAATTATTTTTTATTCCATCAAGTCCTGCAGCCAAAAGACATGCTAATACTAAATATGGATTTGCACTTGGGTCCGGACATCTAAGTTCAATTCTTGTACCATTTCCTCTAGATGCAGGAACTCTTATTAAAGGACTTCTATTCTTTGCTGACCATGCTATATATACTGGAGCTTCGTATCCTGGTACTAATCTCTTATAAGAGTTAACAAGCGGATTAGTAATAGCTGATATTCCTTTAATATTCTTTATTAATCCAGCTATAAAGCTATATGCAGTTTTGCTTAAACCTAATTTATCATTTTCATCAACAAAAGCATTCTTTCCATCTTTGTTTAATGACATATTTATATGCATTCCTGAACCATTTATTCCAAAGAAAGGCTTCGGCATAAATGTTGCATATACCCCATGTCTTTGTGCTATAGATTTAACTACCAACTTGAAAGTCATTATATTATCTGCAGTAGTTAATGCATCTTCATATTTAAAATCTATTTCATTTTGTCCAGCTGCAACTTCATGATGTGATGCTTCTATTTCAAATCCCATATCTTCTAATATTAATGCTATATCTCTTCTAATATTTTCACCAGAATCTAAAGGACTTAAATCGAAATATCCGGCATCATCTTGAGTCTTTAATACTGGTTGTCCATATTCATCAGTATTTAATAAGAAAAATTCACATTCTGGACCTACGTTCATAGAATATCCTAAAGATTCTGCATCTTTTAATACTCTTTTTAGTATATTTCTTGGGTCTCCTTCAAATGGAGCTCCTTCTGGTCTATATATATCACATATCAACCTAGCAACCTTACCTTGTTGTGGTCTCCATGGAAAAATTACAAAACTATCTAAATTAGGTCTTAAATACATATCGGATTCTTCTATTCTAACAAAACCTGATATAGATGAACCATCGAACATAATTTGATTATCTAATGCCTTCTCTAATTGCTTGTCTGTAATTGCTACATTTTTTAAGGATCCAAATATATCAGTAAATTGTAACCTAATAAATTTAACCCCATTTTCCTTCACTAATTGAATAATATCATTTCTTGAGTATTTTGACATAATTACTTCCCCCTTTTTCTTTATAAAAAAAGCGCACAATAGAAAACTCTCTATTGAACGCCTTTGTTCAAAAATTACTTAAATTACTTGATATAATTATATTATTAAATTATCAGATTTGCAACTATTTTTTGAATATTTTGTATAAAATTTTACATATTAGTATTAAAAGTTAATATTATCCCGATAAAATTTGAACAATTATTAATTAATCCTTTTATTAATAAACCTTCTAATTCTTTTAACTGCCTCTATTAAATCCTCTGTAGAAGAGGCATAACAAGCTCTTATAAAACCTTCTCCACATTCTCCAAAAGCATTTCCTGGAACTGCTAGTACCTTTTCTTCTAATAATAGCTTCTCACAGAACTCATCTGATGATAAACCTGTAGACTTAATACATGGAAATACATATAAAGCTCCTAAAGGCTCAAAACATTCTAACCCCATACTTCTGAATCCATCAACTAATATCCTTCTTCTTCTATTATATTCTCTAGCCATTTCTCTAACACTATCATCACCATTTTTAAGTGCCTCAATTGCCGCAAACTGTGCTGTTGTAGGTGAGGACATTATTGCATATTGATGTATCTTCTTTAATGCATCAATTAATATAGGATGTCCACATACATAGCCTAATCGCCATCCTGTCATCGCATAAGCTTTAGAGAAACCATTAATAACTAAAGTTTTATCCCTTACTTCATCAAAACTTGCAATTGAATAGTGGTCCTTATCATATGTAAGTTCCGCATAAATCTCATCTGAAAGAATTATAATATCCCTATCTTTTAAGACATCTACTATTTCCTTCAATTCATCCTTAGTCATAATTGCTCCAGTTGGATTATTAGGAAAAGGAATTATAACTACTTTTGTTTTAGGTGTTATAGCTTTTTCAAGAAGTTCTGCAGTTAGTTTAAATTCATCTTCATGCCTCAAATTAACGATTACTGGAGTTGCCCCACAAAAAGTGGCACAACCTTTATAGGCTACGAAACTAGGCTCAGGTATAATAATTTCATCTCCAGGTCCTAAAAGTGCTCTTAGTGCAAGATCTATTCCTTCACTCCCACCTACAGTTACTAAAATTTCATCATCCGGATTATAATTTAATTTAAATCGTCTATTTAGATAATTTGATATCTCTCTTCTTAATTCTATAAAGCCAGCATTGGAAGAATAATGTGTTTCACCTTTTTCCAATGAATAAATACCAGCCTCAATAACATTCCATGGTGTAACAAAATCTGGTTCTCCAACTCCAAGTGAAATAACGTCATCCATTTCATTAATTAAATCAAAATATTTTCTAATACCTGAAGGAGGCATATTTCTTACATTATCTACTATCATTTCTTCTAATATCATATAAATATAGCCTCCCTACTTTCATTTTTTCTTTCTTTAAATATTCTTCCATTATCTTTATATTTCTTTAATACAAAATGAGTCGCTGTACCTGTAACATATTCTTGTATTGCTAGTTTTTCAGATACGAATAAAGCAACTTCCTTCATAGTTTTTCCTTCAACTATAACAGTTAAATCAAATCCCCCAGATGACATTAAATAGCAAGCTTTAACTTCATTAAATTTATATATTCTTTCTGCTACTTTATCAAACCCAACTCCTCTTTGAGGTGTAATTTTAACTTCAATAAGTGCTGTTACAGTTTCTTTTCCTGTATTCTCCCAATTAATAAGAGTTGTATAACCTGCAATAACATTTTTCTCTTCATAATCCCTTATTGCCTCTCTAACCTCCTCAACAGTCTTGCCAGTCATAGTTGCAATTTCTTCATCCTTATACCTACTATTTTTTTCTAATACTTCTAATATCTCATCCATACTCCATACCTCCATAAACTTTAAGTTAATAACTAAATTAAAAAAGTTATTATAATATGTAATATAAGTACAGTATAAATAATACTAGTACTAATAACTTACCTATAACTATAAAAAAAATAAAAAAATAAATCCTCCATCCCAAAGAAGGGACGAAGGACAATGCTTCCGCGGTACCACCCTAATAAGTAATATTATACTCACTCATTATGAACATCCATATGTTCATTTCTCTATAACGGGAGAAAACCGTCAATATCTAATTAAGAAATATACTCTTATTTTTCAATATGAGATTCAAAGGCTGCTTCATTTAACATACCATACTAAACTCTCACCTAACTTTAGTTCTCTTTAATGTTTAGTTAAACTACTCTTCCTTATCATTATCTTTAAAATAATACTTTTTTATTATTATAATAATAAATTCATAAATATTCAATAGATATTATGATAAAAATTCAAAAAATTATGATAAATATTTTAAATGTACTTTTTATACAACTTCACCTATTAATGAGAAAGGTTGAGCTCTAAGTATTTTTACATTAACTAAATCTCCAACTTTCACATTTTCTCCCGTAAAATTAACTAGTTTTCCATTTCTAGTTCTACCAGAAAATTTGCTTTCATCATTTTTACTTGGACCTTCAACTAATACTTCAACTATTCTATTTTCGAATTCTTTATTCTTATTTATAACACTTTCATTCACAGCTTTTACTAATCTATCAAATCTATGATGCTTATCTTCATCTGAAACTTGGTTTAACATCATATCAGCAGGAGTATTATTTCTTCTTGAATAAATAAATGTAAATGCTGAATCATATTGAACCTTATTTACTAAGTCTAATGTATCTAAGAAGTCTTCTTCAGTTTCTCCAGGGAATCCAACAATAATATCTGTTGTTAAAGTTACATCAGGAATTTCTTTCTTGATTAAATCAATTAATTCTAAATATGATTCCTTAGTATAATTTCTGTTCATTTTCTTAAGGATTCTATTTGAACCACTTTGAACAGGTAAATGTACTTGTTCACATAATTTATCACATTCTTTTATAGCTAATATAACATCTTTAGTTAAATCTTTTGGATGAGGTGACATAAATCTAACTCTTTCAAGGCCTTCTACTTCATTCACCTTTCTTAAAAGTTTAGCAAAATCTATATCTTCCTCTAGCCCTTTTCCATAAGAGTTAACATTTTGCCCTAAAAGAGTAACTTCTTTATATCCTTTAGATACTAAATCCTTAATCTCATTTATAATATCTTCTGATTTTCTACTTCTTTCTCTACCTCTTACATATGGAACAACACAGTAAGTACAGAAATTATTACATCCATACATTATAGTTACAAAAGCTTTAACTGAACTTTCTCTATCTACAGGTATTCCTTCTACAATTTCAGTTTCCTTATTAAATATTTCTTTAACTTGAACTCCTTCAGTTTTTACTCTATTTAAATATTCTGGGAACTTAAATGCATTATGTGTACCAAATATTATGTTAACATGAGGGAATTTCTTAAGTATTTTATCTGCCATTCCTTCTTGTTGCATCATACATCCACAAATTGCAATTATTAAATCAGGATTTTGCTTTTTTAAATGCTTTAATTCACCTAAGTTACCAAATACTTTATTTTCTGCATTTTCTCTAACACAACATGTATTATATATTATTATTCCAGCTTCTTTTAAATTATCAGTTTTACTATAACCTATACTTTTAAGCATACCGGATAGCTTTTCTGAATCTTCTTCATTCATTTGACATCCCCATGTCTCAATATAATACTTTAATTCTTTAATTTCTTCCTTCATAAGTATTCTCCTTTATAGAATATATTTTCTCCAGTAACATTATAATAAAAATACATAAATTTTTAAATAGCTATAATTAAATTTGATGATAGTTTGTGTTTAAATTATATGCTTATTATAATAAAAAAAACTGTATCAATAGATACAGCTTTTAATGCCCACGCTCCCAAACAATCACCTTATTAACTTCTTTAAATCCTATAGATTTATATAAATTAATTGCTTTTACATTGTTAGAATCTACTCTTATATATAAATCTTCAATTCCATAATTTTTAGCTGCTTTTATAATTTTACTTAAAAATATTTTACTTAATCCCTTACCTCTATATTTAGCAACCATTCCAAAATTAACTATTGTGTACATATTTCTATTAAATATAATTTGACCATATCCTATATAATCATTATTCAGCATTCCAAAGAAGCAAAGATCTTTTAAATAATAATCTTGAGTCATATCTGCGTAAATATCATCAACAGTTAGTGGTCTTCTATTCCATTGTGAAAAAATATCATTTTGAATATTACACCTTAGAATTTCATCTTTACCTACATACAATTTCCTAATTGAAAGGTTATCTTTGTTATAACCATATTTGTTACTGTTACTACCCTCTTCATTTTTATCCTCTGACTTTAACTTTAATTCTATATTATCATAGTTAGTAGTGTTTAGTTTTAGTAGTAAGGTGTAATTATCTTTTCTAAAACCTAACTTATTAAATATTATTGTATTTTCTATAGATTCGATTTCTTCATAATATAGAATATTATTATCAAAACTTGATAATATAGATTCATCAATTGTATCTGTATAAGAACTATCTATATATAAAGCCCATACTTTAATATACTTTCCAGAACCATTCTCATACCATATATAGCCTATACACTCATCATTTATAATTATAAGTCTAATGAACTTCCTATATAGAAATTTAAGTAAAAAATTTTGTTCTTCATAACATCTAAAGAAATCTTTATTATAACTAATCTTTTTAAAATTCTTATTATATATTTCTTTGAAAGTATCCATATTATTTAATGTCAATTTTTCCAACATTAACAAATAACCCCTTTTTTTAACTATATAATAAGTATATTTCTAATTAGTTACTTTGGTCAAGATACAAAAAAATAAAAATAGATCACATATAATTATATGTGATCTATTTTTTATTACTTAGCGTCTCTTATACTTAAAGCAATTTTCTTATTTTCTGCATCTACAGATAAGATTATAGCTTTTATTTCGTCTCCGATACTTAATACATCTGCTGGATTATTAATTCTTTCATTACTTATCTTTGAAATATGAACTAATCCATCTACACCTGGTTCTAATTCTACAAAAGCTCCAAAGTCATTAATTCTTACAACTTTTCCTAGTACTGCTGAACCTTCAGGGTATTTTTCTTCTATATTGCTCCATGGTTCTGGAGTTAATGCTTTAATGCTTAAAGAAATTCTATTTTTTTCTCTATCAGCTTCAATAATTTTAGCATCAACAATTTGCCCTTTTTTTAGTACACTTTCAGCAGACTTAACATGATTCCATGATATTTGAGATAAATGAATTAATCCATCTACACCATTAATATCTGCAAAAGCTCCAAAATTAGTAAATCTTTTCACTTCTGCCTTAACTACTTCGCCAACTTTTATATTTTCCCAAGCTGCATCTTCAATAGCTTTCTTAGCTTCTTCTAGAATAACTCTTTTTGAAGCAACTATCTTTAAAGGATTTCCTAAAGAGAAATCTATTAATCTAACTTCTAGTTCAGTTCCTACTAGGTTGCTTCTATCATTAGAAAATCTAATATCTACTTGAGATGAAGGAACAAAAATTCTTACTCCATTATAGTAACCAATTAATCCTTTTTCTATTGCGTCTTTAATCTTAATTTTAAAGTTTTCTTTGCTATTAAACTTAGCTTCTAACTCTTCTAAAGTCGCTTTCTTTTCATATTCTAATCTTGAAAGAACTACATTTCCATCTTCATTTTTTAGCTTTATAACCTTTGCAGTTATTTCATCACCAACCTTTATTTTTTCAAGGTAAGTATCTAAATTTTCTTCAGAAGTTAATTCTTTAAAAGGTATTACCCCATCAGATTTATATCCAACTAAAGAGATAGTAACTTCATCTCTTCCAACAGATAAAATCTCTCCGTTGATCTCATCACCAATTCTAAATCTCTTATCCATTTCTTCCATTAACTTTAATTGATCTTCCATTTAGTTTTTTCCCTCCATAATATCGATTACTTCTTTTATTATCCAGTCAGGAGTAGATGCACCTGCAGTAATCCCAACAGTTTTATCTTTATTTTCTTCAATGAATTCTTTTGTAAGTTCTTTTGAATTCTCAATATGAATTGTATTCGGACAGTTTTTCTTTGATATTTGATAAAGTTTAGTCGTATTAGAACTATTTCTTCCACCAATTACAATCATAGTATCTACCTCTCTAGATAATTCATTAGCACTCTTTTGTCTTACTTCCGTAGCAGAACAAATTGTATTAAAAGCTAATAGTTCTTTTGTGCTAGAGGATAAATTACTTACTGTCTTTTTCCATGTCTCTTCTTTCTCAGTCGTTTGAGATACAACACATACTTTCTTTGGTACTTTTTCTTCGAAAGTACCATCTTTAGTTATAACAGCACTATTTTTACACCATCCATTAATTCCAATAACCTCTGGATGTTTGTCATCTCCTAATATTACAATATTATATCCTAAATCTGAGTACTTATTAACTTTCTTGTGTATATTAGTAACATATGGACATGTTGCATTTACAACTATCAGACCATTTTTTTCTAGGGTTTCAGTAACTTCTTTAGAGACTCCATGAGATCTAATTACAATTACATCACCTTGATTTAGTTTATTAATTTCATTATAGTCAATAGCAAAAATATCATTTTCTTCTAAATACATAACAACATCATTATTATGTATTAAAGGTCCTAACGTGTAAATTTTCTTATTATATTTCTTCTTTACTTTCAGAGCTTCTTCTACAGCTCTTTGAACACCAAAACAAAATCCAGCATTTTCAGCTAAAATCACTTTATTCATACTAATTCTCCTAAGATTAAATTTTTTTACTTTTTATACTTAGGGATATTTTTTCTACAACTTCTTCAATTGAAAGATTAGTTGTATCTATTTCAATAGCATCTTCTGCTTTCCTTAGTGGGTCAACCTCTCTATGGCTATCGATATAATCCCTTTTTATTATATCTTCTAATATAGTAGAGTACTCTACTGCTAACCCCCTATTTTTTAGCTCCTTATATCTTCTATCTGCTCTTGCTTCCGGAGTTGCTGTTAAAAAAAACTTAAACTTTGAGTCCTTTAATACCACTGTTCCAATGTCTCTACCATCCATTATTACATCAAATTTCTTTGACATCTCCCTTTGAAGTTTAACTAATTTACTTCTAACTTCTTTTATAGAAGCATACTTAGAAACTATACTACTAATTTCAGGCATAGTTATTTTTTCTTGAATATTTTCCCCATTCAAAATTAAATCATCATTTTCGAATTTCATATCAAAAGAATCAATTATCTTGCATAAAGCATCAATATCTGTTTCCTCAATATTTTTTTCCTTAGCTACTAAGGCTACAGCTCTGTACATTGCACCTGTATTTATATACATTAAATTAAAATTCTTGGCAACTAATTTAGCAATTGTACTTTTACCAGCTCCAGCTGGTCCATCTATAGCTACTGATATTCTCAAAATAGTATTCCACCTTTCGTATTTGAAAAACATTTTCATATAAATTATATTATTATTATGCATTTTTAACAAGCATTTTATAGATTGCTTCCGGCTAAATAACCTGTAGATAGTGCAATTTGCACATTATATCCACCTGTAAAAGCATCAACATCAATAACTTCTCCTGCGAAAGATAGATTATTAATTATCTTAGATTTCATCGTTGATGGATCAATTTCTAAAGTATCCACTCCCCCAGAAGTTACTATTGCTTCTTCTATTGGCCTTAAGCCTTTTATTCTCATTTTTATTCCTTTAATTAGATTTACTAAATTTTTTCTCTCATCTCTAGTTATTTCATTAACTTTTTTATTTTCTTCAATATTAGATAAGGAAATAATTATAGGTATTAATTTTTGTGGAAGCAATTCATCTAAAGAATTTTTGAAGTCTTTATTTATGAATTTTTTAAAATCCTTTTGTATTCTTTTATCTAATTCATCATGTGTTAATGCTGGTTTTAAATCTACAAGTAAAGTATAACTCTTATTTTTTTCAATATACCTTGAAGCCTTTAAAATAATAGGGCCTGATAAACCATAACTTGTAAATAACATTTCACCTTGATTTTTATATATTGGCTTTTTATTATTGTCATTAAATAATGAGATTTCAATGTTTTTAAGATTTAATCCTACTAAACCTTTTATCCAAGTATCCTTTAATTCTATTGGAACTAGCGATGGTTTTAAGTCTATTATATTATGTCCAAGAGACTTTGAAAACCTTATACCATCTCCACGAGAGCCAGTTAGTGGATAAGAAACTCCACCAGTAGCCATTATGAAATGATCACCCTCTATGTAGTAATTATTATTGATCTCAACAGCCTCTACCTCTTTATTACTAAATTTAATGTTAGTAACAGTACTGTTTAATTTTAACTCTATATTATTGTTATCTATCTCTTTCATTAATCCTTTTATTATATCAGATGACTTATCTGAAGCAGGAAAAACTCTACCGCCTCTTTCACTCTTAAGCTTTATTCCTTGAGATTCAAAAAAATTAATCGTATCTTCATTTGTATAAGAATATAATGCGCTATATAAAAAATGAGGATTTCCTGGAATAAAATCAAAAAACTCTGCTATATCTTTACTGTTGGTAACATTACATCTACCCTTCCCAGTGATAAATAGTTTTTTCCCAACTTTTTCATTACCGTCTATTAATATGACTTTATTATTATTTTTTGCTGCGGTTATAGCTGCCATCATACCTGCTGGGCCTGCTCCAATTACTATAACTTTTTTCATTACAGTCCTCCAATGCATTATTTTATCTTATTAAATATATCATTTAACATAATTTAATTCAACTTTTATCCATAAAAAAACGACCAAATACTGGTCGTAGATATTCATTGAACCTTATTATTCATCTCCAACATTTTTATTGTTATAAGAGTACACATTATAGTCTCTCCAAATAGACTCTAAATTGTTAAATGTAGCAGCTATACTTTGCTTTTCTCTCATACCAACAGCCATTATTAAAGCATTAATAACAGACAATGGAGCAACTAAAGAATCAACAAAAGAAGCCATATTACTTTGAGCTATTAATGAATAGT
Organism: Clostridium lamae; assembly: GCF_033043255.1. Lineage (NCBI taxonomy): Bacteria > Bacillati > Bacillota > Clostridia > Eubacteriales > Clostridiaceae > Clostridium > Clostridium lamae. The sequence goes on from NZ_JASCQJ010000030.1 coordinate 20,813, forward strand.
CTGCTTTTGCAGCTAACGGCGATAAAAGACTATCTGTTATTGCTACTACATTAGCTCCTCTATCTTGTGCAAAAGCTAGTGCGTCAATTGTTCTAGAAGCATATCTAGGAAAACCTATTCCTATAACTAAATCTCCCTCTTCTAAATTAATCATTTGTTCAAAAATATCTGAGATTCCATATCCAACAACTCTTACATTTTGTAAAATTATATTAAGATAAAATCCTAAGAAATCAGCTAATGCAGTTGAACTTCTAAGTCCAATTATGTATATTCTTTTCGCTTCAAATATTTTTTTAATAACTTCTTCAAATGTATTATAATTAATTTTCTCTAAAGTAGCTCTTATATTTTCCATATCGGCTTTAAGAACTCCCTTAAGAGCATAGCCTTCACTTACATAGTCATTAGATAACTCTAACCTTTGTACTGTTGTTAGCTTGTTTTTTATTAGTTCTTGTAAGGCTTTTTGAAGTTTAGGATATCCTGAAAAACCAAGTTCATTGGCAAATCTAACTACTGTTGATTCTGAAACTCCAACTGAGACTCCAAGTTTAGCCGCAGTCATAAAGGCTGCTTTATCATAACTTTTTAAAATATATTCAGCAATTAATTTTTGTCCTTTACTTAATCTTGGAAACCTTGATTGTATTAATCGCATTAAATCTTTTGAATTATCACTAAGATTAGTATCCATCCCTATCCCTTCTTTTCAAATAAACTAAGAATTATCAATTACATATTAACATTTTTTGAATAAATCATCAATAATAATTTCATTTTCTTATTAATATATTATAGAAACTCATAGTATAATTTTAAGTTGTCAATTTTATTTTTTCTCGATCACCACTAGTAATGGTGGTGTATTTTGCCTATTTAAGTAAGATTGAATCATAACTCCAAAATGTTTTTTAGGTAAAGTTTTAAGATATTCTAAAATGCAAGTTTCTTCTATTTTACCTTCATTATGCCCTGTATAAATACATATTGTCATTATTCCACCACTACTTAATATCTCTAAACCTACTTTTATACTTTCAAGCGAGGTTTCATGTAGTGTAGTGATTTCTTTATTCCCACCAGGTAAAAATCCTAAGTTATACATAATACAATCTACAGATTCATCTACATAAGCTTTAAATAGATGATGAGAATCATTTATAATAGTAACATTATCACTTTTATTATCTGTATATTTGTCGCATGCATCTTTTTGAATATCAAAAGCATATACCTTTTCAAAAAACTGTGCTAAGAAATCAGTATCATATCCATTGCCTAAAGTTGCATCTATCGCAACTTTTTTATTTTCTACAAAGTCTTTAATTATATAATGAGATAAATCACTTATATTTCCTACATACTTAAACATATTACACCTCTATAATGAATTTAAATATTTCAATTCATCACTAGTTAAATTTCTCCACTCACCTTTTTTTAAATATCCTAATTTTATTTCACCAACAGATATTCTTTTTAAAGTTATAACTTCATGTCCAAGAGCTTCACACATTCTTCTTATCTGTCTATTTTTCCCCTCATGAATTGTTATTTCCACTAATGAATTAATTGAATTACTTTTTTTATTTCTTTCTATATCAATTAACTTTATTTTTGATTTTGCGGTAATATATCCACCAATATCTATTCCATTTTCAAACCTTGTAAGTTCATCATTAGTAAATTCACCCTTGCATAATACAATATATTTCTTATCTACCTTAACCCTTGGATGAATTATTTTATTATATATTTCTCCATCATTAGTTAGTAAAATCAATCCAGAACTATCATAATCTAATCTCCCTATAGGATATATTCTTTCATTAACTTTAACTAAATCTAAAATTGTTTTTCTTCCTTTTTCATCACTCACAGATGTAATATATCCTTCAGGTTTATTAAGCATAATATACACCTTATTTTCTTCGGGCTTTATTATCTTACCATCATAATATACAACATCTCTTTCTGGATTTATCTTAGCTCCAAGTTCATTTATAATATTATCATTAACTTTTACCTTACCACTAAGTATTATTTCTTCACACTTACGTCTAGATGCTACCCCGCATCTTGCCATATACTTTTGCAATCTTTCTTCCATTAATATCACTCCGTTTTTTTAATAAACACTTAATATAGTACTCTAGTATAAAATTTTATGCAATAAATTTATTATATACAAAAATAGAGTATATTTAATTAAAAAAACCAAATATACTCTATTTTACATTATTATAAATTTTCAAGTAATTCATCTATACTTCTTTTTAACTCAATAGCTTTTTCCTTTGAAATATTAATAGTGCATAACATCTTATCTGGAATATCTTTTGCTTTTTCTTGAAGATTAGAACCTTTTTCAGTCAATTCAGCTATTACAACTCTATCATCATTTTCCGATCTATATCTTTTTATAAGATCCATTCCTTCTAATTTTTTTAATAATGGTGTTAAAGTTCCAGAGTCTAGATGTAGCCTGTTACCAATATGTTTTACAGTTGCTTTTCCTTCTTCCCATAATACAAGCATTACTACATATTGAGTATAAGTAAGTTCAATTTCATCTAATACTGGCTTATACAATTTAATTATTTCTCGAGATGCAGCATAAAGAGAGAAGCATATTTGATTATCTAAATTTAAACTACTATAATCATTCATATTTTTTCACCTTCAATATAAATATCAAATTTAATTTTATTAAATTAAATTGATTTTACATTTTTTAATCTTTCATGTCAATATATATTATATAGATGTATATATTTTATAGCATTTTTTCTATATAATCTTTTATTTTTACTAGAGATGTTGTTGGAGAATATCTTTTTACAACATGTCCCTCTTTATCAATTAGAAATTTAGTAAAGTTCCATTTAATATCTTTCGTTAATAACCCTCTTCCTTCTTCTTTCAAATATTTATATATGGGATGAGTCTTACTTCCATTTACATCTATTTTCTCAAACATATTAAACGTAACTCCATAATTTATTTGACAAAAATTTTTCACCTCTTCATTATCCCCAGGTTCTTGATTTAAAAATTGATTACATGGAAATCCTAATATTTCTAATCCTTTATCTTTATAGTCTTTATAAAGATCTTCTAAATCGGCATATTGAGGAGTAAATCCACATTTGCTAGCTGTATTTACTACTAAAACTACCTTTCCCTTGTATTCATTCATGCTTACTTCTTTTCCATCAATATCTTTTGCATTAAAGTCATAAAAATTCATACAAAATCCTCCGCATTTTTACATTTATTAAAATTTAATTTTATTCAACTAATTTATATATATTAATAGTATATCCATTTATTTCTTTAGTCAACTATATCAATAAAATATACATTATAAATATACTTATTAATTTTATAAACACTTTCAGGAAAAAATATACTATACATGTATTTTGTATATTATAATAGAATTTGTAAATATTATAATATGATTAATAAGGGAGGTTTTTTATATGAATAATACTGAAATATTAAATGCTTTAAATAACAGATATGCTTGTAAAGAATTTAATAAAAATTAAAAAATCAAAGATGAAGATTTAAATTTAATTCTTGAAAGTGGCAGACTATCACCAAGTTCAATTGGTATAGAGCCTTGGAAATTTCTTGTTATATCTAATGAAGATTTAAAAAATGAATTATCTAATGTTACTTTAGGTGGAAAAAAACAACTTCCTTCCTGTAGCCATCTAGTAATTCTTTTAAATAGAACTCCAAATGACTTAAAGGCAGACTCTGAATATTTAACTAAGTTATTTTATGAAGATAAGCACTTACCAAAAGAAGTTGCAGATATTATGTTAAATATGATTAAAGGTGTTAATGATATTAGGTATAAAAATGATGTTAATGAAATGAACCATTATTCAAGAGAACAAGTATATATTGCACTTGGTACAATGTTAACTACTTCTGCTTTAATTGGAGTTGACTCTTGTGCAATAGGTGGATATGATGCTGAAGCTGTTACAAAAATATTAAGTGATAGAAATCTTTTAGATCCAAAGCACTTTAATATATCTTGTATGTTGGCTTTAGGATATAGAAATGAAAATCCTGCACCTAAAACTAGAAGAGCATTTGATGATGTAGTTGAATTCGTTAAATAATATTAAAATAAATGCTAGTAGATTTCTTAATTCTACTAGCATTTGCTGATTATATATTAATTTCTACAACATTATTATTTAAGGTAACTTCTTCATCATTTAATATTACTTTCTTATTTGATTTTAAGTTGGTTATTATAAATTTAACCTTAGTATATTTATTACTGTAATTATTTTTATTAACTAAAAATCTTATATTAATATATTCTTTATTAGATACTATTACTTCATATTCATTATATATTCCTTTTTTATAATCGAAGCTTTCTCCATCATCAATATAATGAATATATCTAAACTCATTTTCATCCTCTCCTAAATATATATTTAAGATTAGTTCATCATTATCTTTTTCCCCAATATAATTTTGTTCTATACCAATTGGAATAATTGAATCTGCTCTTATAAATATAGGACAAATATCCAAAGGAGATTCTTTTATAATATACTGTCCTCCTTTATAGCTTTCACCACTCAAATAATCTATCCACATATCTCCCTTTGGTAAGTATACAAGTTTTTGTCTCATTCCTTGCTCTACTACTGGAGATACTAAAATACTTTCTCCACAAAGGAACTCATCATTTATTTCATAAGTATTTTTATCATTTTGATACTCAAATAGAAGAGGCCTAATTATAGGAGCACCAGTATTTTCACACTTCCACATTAAATCATATAGATATGGAATTAATTTATATCTAAGTTTTATATACTTCTTATTAATTTCTTCTGTTTCTTTGTCAAAAGTCCATGGCTCTTGATCTCTAGTTCCCATTGCAGAATGATTCCTAAACAACGGAGTAAATACACCTACTTGAACCCATCTACTTAATAATTCTCCAGTACAGTCATGTCCAAATCCTCCAACATCTGTTCCACAAAAACTCATTCCACTTAAACCTAAATTCATTAACATAGGAATTGACATTCTTAAATGTTCCCATGTACTTTGATTATCTCCAGTCCAAATTGTTGAATATTTTTGAGTACCTGCATAACATGCTCTTGTAATTACAAAAGGTCTCTTATTTGTATTTTCTTTTATTCCTTCATAGGTAGCTTTACTCATCATATGACCATATATATTATGAATCTCTTTATGTGTAACCTCTACTCCATCTTCATTAAAAACAACATCAGCAGGTAATGGACCATTAAAGCTAGCTGGTTCATTCATATCATTCCATATTCCTGAAATCCCAGTATCAACCATAATCCTTTGGTTATCTGCCCACCATTTTCTAACTCTTGAATTCATAAAATCAGGATATACAGAATCACCTGGCCACACTTTATTTTTATAAACTATTCCATCCTTATCTTTTGCAAAGTAATCATTTTTAAGTCCTTCAGAATATATGCTATAATCTTTATCTATTTTGACACCAGGGTCTATAATTGTAACTACTTTAAATCCCATCTGCTTAAGTTCAGAAATAAATTTCTTAGGATTATCAAATTTTTTATTATCCCAAGTAAATACCCTAAAACCATCCATATAATCTATATCTAAATATATTGTATCACAAGGTATCTCTTTTTCTCTGAACGCTTGTGCTATTTCTAAAGCTCTTTCTTTTGGCGCATATGACCATCTACATTGCTGATACCCTAGTGTCCATAATTGAGGAAGAGGTGTTTTTCCTGTAAGACTTGTATATTCATTTACTACATTTTTTACTTCTGGTCCATATATAAAGTAATAATCTAAGTTTCCTTCTACAGCTCCAAAGTAATAATACATAGAATTCTCTTTTCCCATATCTAAATGAGTTTCAAAATGATTGTCAAAGAATATTCCAAATGCATCTTTATCTTTTATTGATATTAAAAATGGTATTGATTTATATAATTGCTCAAAAGTTTCCCCATGAGGATTCGGATCATCTGTATTCCAATTTCTATAATGATATCCCTTTTTATTTAAAGAGCCTGTTCTTTCTCCTAAACCATAGAAATACATATTATCTTCCATCGTCTTAGCAACACAAACTTTCAAGTCTTGATGTCCATTTAAATTATGACCTTCTTCAGCTGCAAGCTCAAGATTATTCCCCCTTCTTATAAATGGACTTCTTTCCCCTCTATAATCTCTACACAATACATTTCCACTTCTATCGTATATATCAACTTTAAACTCATCATTTATTTCTATAATTAAACTCTTCGTTTTTATAATAATACTGCTGATTTTTTCTTCTACAGAAAAGTCTGTATGTTTATAATATATGTTTTCTATTGCTTTTGATTTTCTTTCTTTTCTATAAAATGGAACAAAAAAATTAATAACCTTATCATTAATAATACTTATAGTAGTTTCAATTTTTTCATACCTCAATGTAATTACATTACTATTTACTTTATGTCCTAATAATCTTCCTAACATAATATCACCTCTGCACTTAATAAAATCGTTTTCTTAACCTTTATATATATTATAAAAGTCTTAAGAAATATTATTTCCTTAAGACTAATGTAAATTTATTTAAATAAATCCTTTAAAACTTCTTTCCCTTCATTATTTATCTTAATTACTTTTTCATTATTATTTATGTTTTTTAACTGTTTTTTATACCGAGCATACAAATAATCAATATAGCTTAAATTGTCGTTAATAGCTGAACAAAATATAAATATTATCATAGGGGTTAGCTTAGGGACTTTCCATAGTAAAACTCCTTTTAATTATCAATAATACATTATATTTTTTTTGTATCATTATTGTTATAGTTTAATAAAGCATTATTTTAATAAGAGACTAATAATTATTAGTTTCTTACTTTTTATTTACTTATTACTATAAATGTAGCCATAGTTATTAAATTAATATAAAATAATAAAGTCAAGATTATTTATTGGAGGAACACATATGAAGGATTTTTTTAAAAAGCTAATTTATAATAACTGGCTCTTTATATTAATGGTTTTAATAATACAAGGAAAATCAATGCTTTTACTTTCGATGTTAAGAACGACAGATTCGTCAAGCATTGACTTTTCAACGATGTACTTTGGTAAGCCGGTAATTATTGGTCACTTACTAATAATAGTACTTATTTTTAGTATAATCTATTTATTCAAATATAAAGGTAAAATTAAGGCAGCATTAGCCATTAACCTTATTATTTCAATTTTATTTTTATTAGATATTTGGTACTACAGAGCAAATGGTACTTTTTTATCAATAAGACATATACTCCATCCAGAAATATTTAATCCAATAGGAAAAAGTTTATTTAATTTTAGAATAGTAGATTTATTATTTTTTATTGATTTTGTAGTTTTCTTTGCTTTATTTAGATTTAACAAGATTAGAGAATTTAAAGATAATTCTAAATTCACTATAAGGATAATAAAAGCTGTAAGTATCTTTTTATTAAGTGGAGTTATGATTTATTTAACTCATTATTATACAGATATAAAAGGAGCTTCTGGTAAATCATTCTTAAGCTTATCATGGGCACCATATCAAACATTTAGTGATATGAGTCCATTAGGATATCATGGTTATGATTTGTCTTATTATACAGGTCTTGACAAAGAATTAACTTCTTCAGAAATAGAAGAGATTGATAGTTGGTTTGAATATAATGATGAAAATTTAGAAGATAATGAATATGCTGGATACCTAGAAGGTAAGAATTTAATAGCCATACAAGTAGAATCCCTAGAGAACTTTGTTATAAACCAAGAAGTCTATGGACAAGAAATTACACCTACATTAAATAAACTTCTATCAAACAGCTTATATTTTGATAATATTTATGAACAAAATAATTCTGGTACAAGTTCAGATGCAGATTTACTTGTAAATGCTTCAGTATATCCACATAGAGCTCTTAGAACTTTTCTAACATATCCTTGGGTTGAATATAATAGTCTTCAAAAATTATTAAATGATGAAGGATATACTACAATATCAACTCATGCAGAACTACCGGGAAGTTGGAACTGGGCAGAACCACATGTAAAGTTTGAAGCAGATGAACTTTGGGAATTAAAAGATTTTAATGTTGATGAAATTATAGGACCAGGTTTATCAGATGAATCATACTTAAAGCAAGTTTCTGATAAACTAAAGGATGTACAAGAACCATATTACACTTTTATTGCTACTTTAACTAGTCATGGGCCTTTTGAAATTCCAGATGATAAAAAACTGTTGGATTTACCTGAAGAATTAGATGAAAATATGTTAGGTGCTTATTTTCAGAGTATAAGATATACAGATGAGTCTATAAGTTTATTCTTAGAAGAATTAAATAAAAATGGACAACTGAATAATACAGTTATAATGATTTATGGTGATCATGGTGGAGTTCATAAATTCTATGAAGATATGATTACAGATGCACCACTTGAAGGTGATTGGTGGAAAGTTAATCAAAGCAAAATACCTTTTATTATATATAATAATTCTATAGAAGGTACAACAATTTCTAATGCAGGTGGGCAAGTTGACTTTTTACCAACCATATCATATTTATTAGGTGTAGATAAAGATAAATTTATGGATACTTCTATGGGGCGTATTTTAGTTAACACAAATAGAAATTCAACAATTTTAAATAGTGGCGAAATAGTTGGTACTCCTAAAGATCAAAAAGAAGAGGCACACTTAAAAGATATATTTAAAATTGCAGATAATATTATTGAAGGTAATTACTTTAAATTAAAAAATAATTAAAAAAAGGAAGACTATCATTGTAAAATGTCCTTGACTAGAGTCCATTTTATTAAATGATAGTCTTTTTTTTATCTGAATTTAATATATGATATAACAATAACAGAAAAAGCTATAACTAATATAGATATAGGGATTATCATATCATTAGTCCCACCTAGGCCTAAACTCTTTTCAATACTAGAATTTTCTTTTACATTTTCTATAATATTTCTATTTTTATTTTCTTCTTGTTTTGTATTGTCTAAATCATCTTTATTAATATTTGAATCATCATTAATAATCTCTTCTTTACTATCTGCTATATCTTCATTATCTATATTAGCTAATACGTCCATACTTAAAAGCTTTGTATTATTTTTGATATCGCTAAAATAACTTTTAATCTTACTTACATTACCACTGAATATAGAATTGCCGCTACTTTTATCTTTAAGTGTAAAATCTCCATTTTTTATAGAAAAATCTATATTTAAGTTTAGTGAGTTAGCCATAGCAGTAAAATTTCTATATATTCTAATTATATCTGTTATCTTATATTCTTTAAATGCAGTCTTTCCTTTTACATCTTGAGATATGGTTTTACTTTTTTCAGATATAAACTCAAGTTCTTCTTCGGTTAATTCAAGTTCATTAATATAATCAATTAGAGTTTCAATACCTAAATTAGTTTCTATAACTTCTTCAGCAGAATTTGCTGAAACTCTTATTTGATCAAAAATTAGAAATACAAATATACCAAGCACTACTAATAATATTTTACTATTTGTTTTCATATCAACACCCCCTGCTTATTAGAAGTATAGACAGTTTATCCATAATATAATCAAGCATATAATAAAAATCTCCTAAACATTAAGCTTAGGAGATTAACCGTTCATCTTCCATTATTTCCCAGTAAATAACAATACTATATTCTAATAATCTTTAGCTGCACTAACAAGTATTTAAAGTTTATTACCAGCCCATTCCTCTAAGACTAACTTTATAGATCTAGTCATTTCCTTAGAAAACTTTGATTTTACTTTCATATTAAAGTGATATTGTGCATAGTTATCAGCTTTATACTTATTCTCAGAAACAAATAATTTATCTCTATCCTTTTTTAATTTAGTCTTTGGATTATTTCTAACCCATATTTATTTAATATTTCTAAATCAATATCTTTTTCAAATTCAATCAGCTGACTTAAAATTATATTTCCCTCAGTTTTATAACTTAATATCTTCCCTTTAGCTTCATCTTTAAAATCACTCCAAGTCCAAAGATGAGCAGTGCCTTCTATAGCTCTAATTTCATATATATAGTTATTAGACATTAGAATATATTGAGATAATAGTAGCCTTCTATTCTTTTTATCATAAATATATTCCTTAGAATATGTTTTAATACAATCTCTTTTTTCTTTATCTAAATTTAAATAATTAATATATATTTCTTTAAACTTTCCCATTTAAGTGCTCCATAATTATATTCTTTATAATTATTATAGCATTTATAAATCAAATTTTCTTCATATAAAAAGCTACTGTAAAAGAATCACACTTCTATTACAGTAGCTTTAGCTTTATTCTACATCATAAATCTTATAATATTTATTCTTTAAATAATCTATAAAGTATTTAGGATTTAGTTCTTCTCCAGTAATTCTTTTTATAAGCTCTTCTGGAGTATAAATAGCACCATGCACATGCACCTTTTCATTTAACCATTTAGTGATTTCAGTTAAATCTCCATTTTTAACTTCTTCCATTACATTTGGTTTTTCTTTTAAAAGTGTATTAAACATTTGTGCACCATATAAGTTTCCTAATGCATAGCTTGGAAAATATCCAAAAGATCCATCTGACCAGTGCATATCTTGAAGAATACCCTCTTTATCATTTTTAGGCTCCACTCCTAGATACTCTTTGTACTTCTTATTCCATAAATCCTTAAGTTCATTTACAGTAACTCTTCCATTAATTAATTCTTTTTCAATTTCATATCTAATTATAATATGAAGACCATAAGTAAGTTCATCTGCCTCTGTTCTTATTAATGATGTTTCTACATAATTCATAGCTTCATAGAATTCATCTAAAGTAACATCTTTAAAGTCTTCAAAATACTTCTTAGCTACAGGTAAAAGATATGAGCAGAATTCTTTACTTCTTCCTAAGATGTTTTCATAGAATCTTGATTGAGATTCGTGAATTGCCATTGAAGCTCCTTGTTGTAATCTTGTTGCTTCTAAGTCATCACTAATGTTTTGCTCATAAATACCATGTCCACCTTCATGTATTGTGCTAAATAAAGCAGATGTAAATTCATCTTCATGATAATTAGTAGTTAATCTTACGTCCTTATTACCAAAGTTAATTGTGAATGGATGAACACTTACATCTAATCTACCAGCATCCATATCAAAACCCATTTTTTCTAATATAAATAAAGATAAATCTTTTTGCTTATCTGCATTGAAATGTCCATATAAGAAATCACGATTCAATTTCTTTTTGCTTCCTTTAACTTTATTTAATACTTCAATTATACCGTCCTTTAATTCTGAAAAAATCTTATCTAGCTTTTCAGTAGTAAGTCCTAATTCATATTTATCTAATAAAGTATCATATTTATCATTTTTATATCCCCAGTAATTAATAAATTCCTTCTGGAATTCAACTACTTTTTCTAAGTAAGGCTTAAATATTTCAAAATCACTAGCATCCTTTGCTTTTTCCCATGCTAATTGTGAGTTACTACAAAGACCTACATAAGCTACATATTTATCTTGAGGTATTTTTTTTGTCTCATAATAATTCCTTTCTAATTCCTCAAGAATTCTTTTTTCTGTATGATTCATTTCATCTTTATATTTAGTTAAATCTTTAATAAACTCCTCTACCTTTGGACTAGTAATTATTTTAAAGGATTCACCAGATAGATATTCCAAAACCTTTCCTCTTGATTCACCAGCTTTGCTTGGCATATTGGTTCTCATATCCCAATAAGTTAGAGCAATAGCCTGCTCTAGTCTTTCATATTGCCCTAGATAATCTTTCAATTCATTTATTTTTTCTTTTAATCCCATGTCTTTTCCTCCTTATTTCAAGTTTAACTTAATATTAATATACCATATTTTAGGTATATATAGAAATAATTCATATTGATTATCAGGAATTAAAAATTTAAATATATTCAAAAGAGACATTATGTAGATTTACTCTATATAATGTCTCTTTAAATTCTTACTTATAATACTATTTATTATATTGTGGTTCTTGTTGTTTTACAAAATCGAGCCTGGATTGAAGTGATTTCTCAACACTATCCATAGTGGTTGCAAGTTGATTAAACATTTGTTTAGCTTCTTGATTGTCTGTATCTAACGAAAAAGTTTTCATATCTGCTGCTAGCCCTTTAGCACTAGCTAGCGCTGTTTCTAATTTGGTTCCTGTTGGCATAATAATTCCTCCTAATTAATTTCATTTTCAAATGTATTCTTTTTCATTACCAAATTAAATATTCATATTATATAATGTAAATTTTCCCTTAGTAGAGTCAATGAATAATTTTTATTAAGTAATGAATTAAAATACCTTATAAAGGTTAAAGTAACCTTATAAAGATTTTAATATTAACGGAGGTTTTTATATGACTGCCATTGCAAAAGTAAAACAAACCTTAGCTACTTTAAATGGAGCAGAAGCTACCTTAAGAATGTATTATGTTCAAGAGCAAAATAAAGAAGCTAAAGATATCTTTAGTGAAGCTTTAAAGGAAATAAATAAAATTAATATAGAATTACATAACAGAATAGGATTTATGGAACACGAGGAACCACAGTATAAGGGCAACTAAATGAGGTGAAATAATGGACACTTGGTTAATTATATTTTTAAAATCGATATTTTTATTTTTTATAGCAATAGTAATAACTAAATATATAAAGAGAAAGACAATATCTAGGGCTACTCCATTTGACTTTATTTCATATTCTGTTATTGCAATTATAATTTCACTAATGTCTTTAAATATAATAAGTAACTTTTATTTTGGATTAGTCGCATTAGCTGTTTGGGCATTTATGCCTCTAGTTTTAGATTATTCTGAAATGAAAAGCAAAACTATCTATAACATTTTACATGGAAAAGAAAGAGTTTTAATTAAAAATGGAAAGATAATGGAAGACAACTTATCTAAAGAAAGAATTACAGGACAAGAGTTTTTACAGCAAATGCGTTCAAAAAATGCCTTTAGTTTAGCAGATGTAGAATTTGCTCTTATGGAATCTAATGGAGATATAAATATTAGTCTTAAAGCTGATAAGAAACCTGTTACCTCTCATGATTTAGGTAAAAAATCAGGTGATAAGTCTGAACCACAAGCAGTAATTTTAGATGGAAATATTTTAAATGAAGGTCTTACTAATGCAGGATTAAATAAAGGATGGCTAACTACTCAATTAGAAATGCAAGGAGTATCTCTTGAGAACGTATTTCTTGGTCAAGTTGATTCATCTGGTGACTTATATGTGGATCTTTATGATGATATGATACAAGTACCTAAAGCACAAGTTAAAGAAATGTTATATGCAAGTATTCAAAAATCAGTATCGGATCTTATGTCATACTCGTTAGACACTGATAATATAGATGCTAAAAAGATGTACTCTGAAAATTCTAAAAAGTTAGATGAAATCTTAAAAAAATTAGAGCCATATTTATTACGTTAGAGGTGAATTTATGTCAAATATGAAAAAGAAAAAAATGACTACAGCACAACAACAATTTGATGCATTAGTCAAAGATATTGAACCAAAAAGACCTATATTTAAAAATTGTATAAGAGCATTTCTAGTTGGAGGCGCTATTTGTACAATAGGTCAAATAATTCAATGGATATTTATGAATTACTTTAGTTTTGATGAAAAAACTTCAGTATCTCCTACATTAGTAGTAATAATATTCTTCGCTGCCCTATTTACTGGTCTCGGTGTTTTTGATCATTTAAGTCAATGGGCAGGATGTGGAACAGCAGTCCCTATTACTGGATTTGCAAACTCTATTGCATCTGCTTCAATGGAACACAAAAGTGAAGGTTTAGTACTTGGAGTAGCTGGTAATATGTTTAGATTAGCAGGGGCCATTGTTGTATATGGTGTTGTTTCTGCCTTTATAGTAGCTACTATTAAAATGACAATACTATGGTTGGGGGGGATGTAAATGCTTAAAGGTCATCAATCTTGGATTTTTGAATCAAAACCTACAATATTATCTTCTGCTGCTGTAGGTGGTCCATTTGAAGGAAATGGAGCTTTAGCAAATGATTTTGATATTATTACTGAAGACCTATGGGTTGGGCAAGATAGTTATGAAAAAGCTGAAAAAGCTATTCTAGAACATGCTTGTCACAGAGCAATTCAAAAAGCAAATTTGAAAAAGGAAGATATAAATTTTTATTTTAGCGGAGATTTAATGAATCAAATAATATCAAGTAGCTTTTCTGCTAGAACCCTAGGTATTCCTTATTTAGGTGTATTTGGAGCTTGCTCTAGTGCTATGGAAGGATTAGCATTGGCTGCTCAATTAATAGACAGTAAAGCTGCAAAATATGTTCTTACATCAGCAAGTAGTCATAATGCTGCTGCTGAAAAACAATTTAGATATCCTACTGATTATGGAGTTCAAAGACCTCCTACAGCTCAATGGACAGTTACAGGAGCTGGTGCTGCAGTAGTTTCCGAAAAAGGAAATGGTCCTAAAGTAACATCTGCCACTATAGGAAGAGTTATAGATATGGGTATATCAGATCCATATAATGTTGGACCTGCAATGGCACCTGCTGCTGTAGATACAATTGAAGCACATTTTAGAGATTTAAATATAGATGCTACATATTATGACTTAATTGCCACAGGTGATTTAGGAAAAGTTGGTCATGAAACGGCAAATGCATTATTCAAAAAACATAACATTAATATGCCAATAGATATATTTACGGATTGTGGTCTTTTAATATATAAAAAAGAACAACCAAGTTTTGCAGGTGGAAGTGGATGTGGATGCTCTGCTAGTGTAACTTATGGACATTTTTTAAATCGTATGCGTAAGGGAGAACTAAAAAAAATATTAGTAGTTGCAACTGGCGCACTATTCTCTCCTATTTCTTTTCAACAAAAAGAAAGTATACCTTGTGTTGCTCATGCAGTATCTATAGAAATGTAAAAGGGTGTGATATATTATGGAAAAATTTATTTTTGCCTTTATTATAGGTGGTATAATTTGTGTAATTGGTCAACTATTAATGGACACTTTAAAAATCACCCCAGCCCATACAACTTGCACATTAGTTGTTATTGGTGCAATTTTAGGTGGATTTGGTTTATATGATCCTTTAGTAAAGTTTGCAGGCGCAGGAGCCTTCGTTCCAATAAGTAGCTTTGGAAATACTCTTGTAACTGCTGCAATAAATGAAGCAATGGAATTCGGTTTTATAGGTCTTTTTAATGGATTATTAAAAACAGTAAGTGCTGGAGTATCTTCTGCAATAGTGTTTGGTTTCTTCACAGCAATGATATTTAAACCAAAAGGATAAGAAAAGAACTAAATATCATTTTCGTTGCTCCGTCGCAGGCTCCAAGTCGCCCTCATATGATATTTAGTTCTTCATAAACTGAAGGTAATAATTCCTCATTTCATTCGAAATTATGAAAATTATTTGTATAGTTACTTTTATAGAATCAAAAAATAGAATACACCTCAATAGTTAAATACTCATTTCTAACTTTTGGGGTGTATTTCTATTCAGCTTTTTTTAGAATAATAGTATAAGGTCTATTAAACTGTTAGTATATATAATTAACTCATCATAATTTAGAGGATTTATTGTTTCTAAGATTCCATTTAAATTATATTGATAATCCTTTAAGTACTTTAGTAAATAAATCTTACTATTAGTATATCCTTGAGCAAACTTATCATTTTCAAGGCCTTCAATTATATTATCTATTATAGTTTTAGACTTTAAAGCTTTATTGTTAATATAATCTAGTAAGTCTTCTTTGAAGATTTCTTTAAATACAATTTTTTCTCTCATCTCTGCAGTGACTTCTCTTAAATTATATATTTCATCATTTAAATCAACGTAATTCTTTTTACCTATTATTTTTTCTATTAACTTTCTATCCAAAGCATCCTCCTATAAAGATTTATATCAGTTCTAAATTTATTTTACTATATTCCACAAATGATTTCATCATTTATAACTCTTGTTAACCTTAACTAGCTAAAAAGCAATAAACCCTCAGTAATACATTTATGCATTCTGAAGGCTTATTGTGATTTTCCTTAGTGCTATTTATTAAATATATGATTAAGGTTCTTCATTCATAATTCCAAGCTTATCAAATATTATAAATGCTAAGTTTAAAGCAATTCCTACTACAGCTGCTAATCCCATTCCTTTTAACTCTATAACACCTATACTTAATTTAATACCACTTAATCCTATCATGAAGATTACTGATGTAAGTATTAAGTTTCTTGATTTTGAAAAGTCCACTTTTTCTTCTATAAAGGTTCTAAGTCCAGATGTAGCAATAGTTCCAAATAATAATAAGCTAACACCACCTACTACTGGAGTTGGAATTGTACTTATTATAGCTGAAAGCTTACCTGAGAATCCAAGTATTATTGAAATTATTCCTGCTCCGCATATTACATATACACTATATACCTTTGTTAATGCCATAACACCTATATTTTCACCATATGTAGTTGTTGGTACTGATCCAAACATACCTGAAATCATTGTTGATATTCCATCACCTAACAGTGATCTATGAAGTCCAGGATCTTTTGATAAATCTTTACCTACTATGTTACTAGTAACTTTTAAATGTCCAATATGTTCAGCTAATACAACAAATGTTGCAGGAAGTATAGTTAATATAGCTGTAATATCAAATTTAGCTAATTTTATTTGTGGTGATGTAAAGAAAGATGCAGAGCTTATAGCATTAAAATCTACTAATCCCAAGATACAAGCTGCTATATAACCAACTACGACCCCTATTAAAATTGGTATTACCTTTAAAAAGCCTTTTAATAATACATTACATAATATAACTGTTATTAATGTAATCATTGAAACTGTAACCCAAGTCATATTAAGCTCTGGTGAATTTGATCCTCCAACGGGGAATCCTGCCATATCTGCTGCTGTACCAGCAAGTTCTAAACCTATTATAGTGACTATTGCCCCCATTGCTGCTGGTGGAAATAATTTATTAATCCAGCCTGTACCTGTATAACCTACTATAATTGCTACTATTGAAAAAACAAGACCTGAAATTACAAAACCACCTTGTACAGTTTGAAAACTATACCCTTCACTAAATAATAAGAACGTTGGTGCTAGAAATGCAAAACTTGAACCTAAATATGCTGGTATTTTTTTCTTTGTAAGAAAAGCGTAAAGTAATGTGCCTATTCCATTAAAAAATAATACTGTTGTTGGATCAATGTTAAATAAGATAGGAACTAGAATAGATGCTCCAAACATTGCAAATAGATGTTGAATACTTAATGGAATAGCCCTCCTCATTGGAACTTTATCGGTGACATCCACCATTAATACTTCTTCTGATGTGTTTTTCATATTATTATCCCCCTTCTTAGTTTCGCTGAACTAAATTAAAAGCATTTTTTAGAATATACCACTTTTTTTTATTAAATACAACAATTTTCGCATAAATATATAAATTATTTGCACATAATAAGAAAATAACTCATATAAATATGCATTTATTACTATATTTTCATAGGAAATCCTATTTATCACTGTAAAAATTATATATACTTTTTAAATGCCTCTCCTTGTTTCATAGCTTTTATATAACTAATTATATTATTATATATTTCTTCTTTTTTAATCTTTATAAACTTTTTGTTTCCATTTAATAAATAGTAAATTAAATTTAAATCTATTAAAGTTGTTGATTTCAATATCTCCTCTTTACTTTTACTTTCAATAAATTCAACTATGTCTAACTTATTATTAAAATTATTGTATTTTAATTTTATTCCACTAATTTTCTTAAATTCCTTACTATCTAATAAATTTATAGTTTCTATAAACGATTGTTTATTGGAACTCTTTATATCTTCCTCATCCTTTATATCAAGCTTTAATCTCATGTCCTCTAGAGAAATATCACTATATAAGCTAATGTAATTAATAATTTTATCAATATCTTTTAATTGAGAATTAAGATTTTTACATCTAATAACCTTTAGTATTTCACAATATTTAGTCATGATAGTAATAATATCTTTTACATATATATTTTCCATATTTACCTCTCAATTATTCTCTTTTTATTCAATTAAATTAATTATTTCATTAGTTAAACTTTCATATTCACTAACAATATTACCTTCTGCTGTATTTCTCGCAATATCTTCATAGTTTTTAATAATAGAATCAAATAAATAAGGACCTTTCCCTTTAAACTTTAATACTGTCTCTACATTTGAAGTATCTAACATAGCATTTAATTCATTTAATACACTATTATTATTAACAGATCCTTTTTTCAACGTTTGAAATATCCCTAAAAACTTTGACTTTTCTCCAAATAATAGCCTTGCAATATCTGCATTTTTATATTCTTCACAATACTTCTTATATATTCTTTCTATAGTTTTTATATAATGAGCTACTCCCCTTATACTTATAGCTTGTACAATTGTTGGAATTATGAAGTAGTCTGAAAGCAAAAATGCACCTTGAGTTATAATGTTATTACTAGGAGGACAATCAAATAATATATAATCATAGACATTATCTAATCCTTGTTTTTGTATAAACTGCTGTAATACAGCTAAGTCCTCAAAATCATCTTTCAATCTCATTGCTATCTCATCTAATCCTCCACCGCTATAAAAGATATTAGATGGAATATAATCTAAGTATATGTTTAATTCTATTGGAATTCTTTTTATTAGGGTATCATTATTAAAATTAAACTCTATATTTGGATATTCTTTTGTTTTTATCCATATATCATATATATAATTTAAACACTCATTAATTTTAAGATCATCTAAAGTATTATATTTACCTATGCAAATTTCACTTAGTGAGCATTGTGGGTCTAAATCAATAAGTAATACTTTTTTACCTGTTTTTGCGATATGCATACCAATTTGATATATACTTGTTGTCTTACCAACTCCCCCTTTATAATTTCCAACAAAGATTTTCTTAGCCATTATAATCTCCTTAAATATATTTATACCTTTATATATATTTATTTTTTATTATTTTTATGAAAAATTAAAAATCATTCATTCACTTACGTATATAAGAGATAGAGAATAAATTTTGTAAATTAAATGTGACTAAAATATCTAAATATATAAGTAATATGGAGGGTTAAATAATGGAAAACTTATTGGTTTTTAAGAATGATACTTTTGGCGAAATAAAAATACTTATTTTAAATGGAGTTGAATACTTTCAAGGGAAGCCATGCGCTTTGATTCTAGGATATTCAGATCCAGTTAAAGCTATAAAGAATCATACTAATAACTATTTTAAACACAAGGTAGAAACTACAGGAGGAGTTAAAGATGCCTTTTTTATAACAGAAATTGATTTATATAAACTCATAGTAAATTCAAAGCTGCCTTATGCAGATAAATTTGAGAAATGGGTATTTGATGAGATTATTCCTAATATAAGATCTAAGAATAAAGTGAAAATAAAAGAAGAGGAAATTAATCAAAATGATTTACTTATTCCTATAACTATTATAGCAAAAGACTATGGAATGTCTGGATTAAAGATGAATAAACTGCTTAATTCATTAAAAGTACAATATAGATTAGGTAATAAGTGGGTCTTATATCAAGATTATGCTAAGGGTGGATATACTCATTCTAAGACTATTAATACTTCTAGTGGAAAACCCGTAGTTGTAACTTACTGGACAGAAAAAGGAAGAGAATTTATATATAGAATTTTAAAGGAAAAACTAGATATTATTCCTCTTATAGAAATTAAGTAGAAAATCCATATCAGATTAATTAATCTTAATCTGATATGGATTTTTTATGTAACTAATTATTTGTAAGTGGAGTATATACTCTTGTAGCTAACTCATCATCCATTAAGTAAAGTCCTGCTGGATTCTCTATAACTCTTCTTACTCTCTTTACTAATGTATTGAAGTTATTTTCTTCTTCAACTTGCTCATCTATAAACCATTTTAATAAGCTTATAGTAGAATGCTCTCTTTCTTCATAAGCAATGTCAGTTAATTCATATATCTTTTTAGTAACTAATTGTTCATGCTCATAGCCTTTTTCAAAAACATCAATGATTCCATCATAATCTGCTCTAGGCTTATCTACTTGCTCTAATGTAACTGAACCATTCTTTTGATATACATAGTCATATAATTTCATTGCATGATCTAATTCTTCCTTTGCTTGAACTCTAAAGAAATTAGCAAAACCAACTAAATCTATAGATTCACAGTATCCAGCCATAGCAAGATATGTATATGAAGAATAAAATTCAAAATTAATTTGATCATTTAAACCTTCTAATAACTTTTTACTTAACATATAATATGTTCCTCCTATATATAAACAGTATCTCTCTTATATTCTATACCTTTTTCATGTCTTTTCCAATATTATAGTTAACAAATTTAATACAAAATATTCTTTAACGCACTTTCAACTACACTTATTTTATTATTTGAATAATTTTATAATTTATAATAAATTCAATATTTTTTACTAATATTTTTTCTACTTCTGCTTTAACAATGTTTACTTTTCTATGTTTTATCTTTAAAGTTTTAAAATTTTTATAAGCTTCAATTTCATTTAACCCACAATAACCAATATCTTCGTCATATGTATCAATATCTGTTATAACTAAAAACTCTACCATTTTGCCCTCCCAATATTGATTTACATATAATTTTTATATTATAAATCACTTCCATTATTTAAATTTATTAAAATACCTTTTTATATCTATCCCAAATCCTCTTCTATATAACATAATACTATATATTTATTATATCTATTATTTGCCACTATTTACAACTAATTTTATACAAATAAAGAACTATTTTATAACTATAAAATGCGTATTCTT
>NZ_JASCQJ010000031.1:0-40690 GCF_033043255.1 Clostridium lamae
GGTAGTTTTTATGAAAATTATTATTTTCCAACATTTATAAAAAATAATAAAATAGATCTTCATCATATCCCTCAAAAAGAAAATGTAATTTACTATAAATAAAAAAAAAAATTAATTTTAAAAAGGATAGAAAAATATAAAAATGAAATAAATAATTTTTTAAAGTATGCAGGTTATAAATATGAAGTAAATATAATATCTAAAAATGAAGAGTATAAGATGATATTTCAACATAAAGATTGCTCTAAGGAATTAAATAATGCAAATTTATATTTAAGTTACGGAGAGAAGAACGCATTTGCTTTAATTCTATTTATGTATGAAACTATAAGTAAAAATTCAGACTTAGTTATTTTAGATGATCCTATTTCATCATTTGATAAGAATAAGAAATATGCAATAATTAATAAATTATTTAAAGGAGAAAATAGTTTTAGAAATAATACAGTATTAATGTTAACACATGATTTTGATCCAATAGTAGATATGGTGAAAAATTTTACATCTAAATTTAATGAAATAAAAACCAATGCTTATTTTATATATAATAAAAAAGGAAATATTATTGAAAAAGAAATTTATTACAATAGTATAAAAACGTTTATTGAAATAGCGAAAGAAAATATATTAATATTAGATAATAATATTAATAAGCTAATTTATTTAAGAAGATTATATGAAATTTATGATTCTAAGGGATTGGAATGGAATTTATTATCTAATTTATTTCATAAAAGAAAAGAGCCTATTATTAGTAAGAAGATAGGAGAAATAAAACAGGAAGCTGTAATGGAATATTGCGAAATAGAAAAAGCAACACAGAAAATAAGAGAACTTATTGAAAATTTTGATTACGATACTGAACTAGATAAATTATTAAGTAATGAACTTTTAATAAAGGCTTACAATCAGTCTAAAAACAATTATGAGAAACTTCAAATTTATAGAATTATTAAAAATGAAAATAGCTCTAATGATATTATAAAAAAATTTGTAAATGAAACGTATCATGTAGACAATGACTATTTATTTCAATTAAACCCATTTGATTATGAAATTATACCAGATTACATTATAGAAGAGTGTGATAATGATCTAATAGAAAGTGGGTTTAGTATAGAAGAAAGTGCACTTAATTTTGTATAATAGAAAATTAATAATTTAAACTGTGTATTTTAAAGGTCATGATTGTCTCCACCATAAAAAGTCGTGAAGAAATTCACGGCTTTTTTAGTATGAAATTACATAATAATAATATTTTTATAAAAGAATAATATTATTATAGAAAATATTAGGTGATGCTATGAAAAAATATTATCAAGATAATGATTTTTTTAATAAAATTGATACAGAAAGAAAAGCTTATTGGTTAGGATTTTTATATGCTGATGGATGTGTGTCTGACTCTAAATATCTTCATATAGTAGTTAATAAAATAGATAAATATCTAATAGAGGAATTTGTAAAGGATTTGAAATCAAATAGAGAAGTTAAGATTGATTCAAGAGGATATATCAGATTAGACGTACTAAGTAAAAAAATTGGAGAAGATTTAATTAAACTAGGATGTGTTCCAAGAAAATCAAAAATTTTAAAGTTTCCAACAGATGATATTGTACCTAAATATTTACTTAGAGATTTTATTAGAGGATATATGGATGGTGATGGATGTATATCAACATATTTAAAAACTAAAAAGGGGAGAAAAGTAGGGCATATGGTATGTGAAATAAAGTTTATTGGAACATATAATTTTCTAAATGGACTAAAAAATTATTTTGAATCTGATAAAAGAGTAATAATTAACAAGCACTCACCAGAAAGCTATCAAATTAGTTTTTCAGGAAGAAAATACAGAGAAGTAGTTGAAAACATTTATCAAGGGGCAACTATATATATGAAAAGGAAAAAGGAAAAATGGGATGAGTTTATAGAGTATATAGACGATATAAAAGCAATAAGATCATATGTAAGATATGAAAAAATAGTCAAGGTTAGTAAAGATATCAAGTGTGTTAGTATATGCAATATAAATAAAATAAAAGGTGATTTTGAATTATATTCTATATCAAAATGTTGTAGAAATATTGATGGTAATAATTGTTACAAGGGATATAATTGGTTTTATTTAGAAGATTACAAGAGAAAATTGGAAAATAAAAAATCAATAAATAATAAACATAAATCAAGAAGTGAAACAAGTTTAAATATATCTAAAAAACTTTGTGAGAAGAAGATAAAACAATATGAATTAGATGGAAGGTTTATTAGGATGTGGAATAGTGCTAATGAGATTGCAACATACTATAAAACAACAGCTAAAGCGATACGAAAGGTCTGTAATAAAGAAAGAAAGTCATGTCATGGATTTATATGGGAGTATGTTGAAAATAATGAGTGGTATTATGATCAAACTAAGAAATCAAAACAGGTTTTACAATTTGATTTGTCTGAAAACTTAATCAGAGTATGGCCTAATATTAAAGAAGCATCTGAATTCTACGATGTTACTGTACAATCAATTCAAAGAGCTTGTAATGGTAAAATGAAAACTTGTAAGAATTTCATTTGGAAACATTATGATAGCACAAGTTGAATAAATTGATACACAAGTAGCAGGAAATTCATTAGAATGAAATTATTGTAACATTATACTCCCTTCACCATCAATAATTCCAGCAATATAAGCTTTTTCTGTTTCTAACATAGTACACCTCCTAAATAATAGTTTGTGATTATTACTTGTAAATATTCTTTTCATAATAATGATATAGCTAATAATATAAATCATATTAAAAGCTTTAAATAATAAAGCTATAAAATTAATGATAAATATATAATAGATTGAATTTTATTATTATAAATAAAACAGAAGTATTATTTCATTAACATAATTAAATAATTATAAACATATAATTTTTATGGGGTGGTTTTATGGAGAATACAATAAATAATGGACTTGATTTAGACAAGTGGAAATGTTCTGTAACTAAAAATACTTATTATTTTGAGCAGGTATGTAATTTGATAGAATTAGGTAATGAAAATAAACATAATGGAATTGTAGTTGAACCAGATTATCAAAGGGAGTATAAATTTGATAAGAAAAAGGAATCAAGCATAATAGAATCACTATTATTAAATATACCTATTCCAATTATTTATTTATCATTAAATACAGAAAAGGATAAGGTATTATTGAATGTAATAGATGGTTCTCATAGATTAAGAGCTATGTATAGGTATAAAAATAATCAGTACGGATTGACTAAATTAACTATTTTAAAAGATTTATTAGATGGGAAGAAGTATAAAGATTTACCTGCTAACATAAAGAATAAGCTCGACTATAAAACTCAAATAAATGTGGAAATTATAGATGTATCTAAAAATGAAGAATTAGAGTACGAAGTTTTTACTAGATTTAATCAGGCTACTAATCCTTTATCTAAGCAAGAATTAAATGAAGTTATGCATAGATCAAAATTTTCTTTATGGGTTAAAGATAGTTTAATTTATGACTTATATAAAGTTAATATATTTAAACAGATATTTAAATGTACAGAAAATCGAGTGAAGGATAAAACTATTAATTATTATTTATATGCATGTCTAGGATATGCTTATTCTGGATTAATAGAAGGAAAGAATGATACACCTTTTTATGTAGAGAGATTTATGACACATATGAAAAGACTAGAAGGAGATAAGTTGGAACATCAAAAAGAAGAAACTAAAAAATTTATGATAGGATTTTTAGAATTTTATAGAAAAATATGCTTTATTGAAAACATAGAAAGTATATTTTCTAAAGAATTTATATCAAAAAAGAAACAAGAAGGAAGTCATAGTTTTCTAATTAGTTTTTTAATACCATTAACATTAACTTATGATTATTTATTAAATCAAAATGTTTTTAATAGAAAAATAAGCAATGATGATTATCATAATATATATCTATTAATAATAGAGGGGATGAAAAATGTAAAGTTTGGGGAGTTTGGAGGCGTGTCATCAACAAGTTATAGAGTACAAAAACAATGTATAGATTCTATAAAAAGTTCTTTAAGTAAATTAAGGACCAACAAATAATTGATTGTAGATAATTATTAAATATTTAAGAGTAAGCTATATCATATTCAACATAGAAGATGTTGATACATTCTAATAAAACTACAGATCTAGGTCTGTAGTTTTTTATTGTATTATGGATAGAAATTAATTATAGAAATTTTCTTTGGATTCTAGCATCTCAAAAGAATATGTACAATTTTTTGATAGTTTCTTTAATCCACGTTAATAGTTCTAATGAAGTTGAAGCAATTGATACACAAGGTGCAGGAAATTCATTAGAATGAAATTTTTGTAACATTATACTTCCTTCACCATCAATAATTCCAGCTATATAAGATATTTCTGTATTAGTCATAGTATCCCTCCTAAATAGTAGTATGTGAATTATACTGAAAGATAATTTAAATAAAATTAAGAAATGCATATTTTGTATTTCTTAAATAACTATATGTTTAATGCTAGAATTAAAATTGTATGTTAATATAAAACTACTAATAGGAAAGGGGCGTTAATTTTTGAGTTCAAGAATTTTAGTGGTTGATGACGAGAAAGAAATTGCTGACTTGATAGAAGTCTACCTAAAAAATGAAGGTCATATGGTTTATAAATATTATAATGGGAAAGATGCACTTGAGTGTATTAACTCACAGTCATTGGATTTAGCTATTTTAGATGTGATGCTTCCAGATATAGATGGTTTTACTATTTGTCAGAGGATTAGAGAAAAGTATTTTTTCCCTGTTATTATGCTAACAGCTAAGAGTGAAGATATGGATAAAATTATGGGGTTAACAATAGGTGCAGATGATTATATTACAAAGCCATTTAACCCATTAGAAGTATCGGCTCGAGTAAGAACACAGCTTAGAAGATATACAAATTATAATCAGGTTAAAGAAGTAAATGTAGATTTATCTGAAAATTGTAACGAATATGATTTTGACGGATTAATTATTAATAAGGGTACCCATAAATGTACCTTATTTGGAAAGCAGATATCATTAACACCAATAGAATTTTCTATTCTATGGCATTTATGTGAACATAAAGGTCAAGTTGTCTCTTCAGAGGAGTTATTTGAGGCAGTATGGGGAGAAAAGTATTTTGATAATAACAATACAGTTATGGCTCACATTGGTAGGTTACGTGAAAAGATGAATGAACCAGCTAGAAATCCTAAGTTTATAAAAACAGTGTGGGGAGTTGGTTATCAAATTGAATAAGATTAATATGAAGGATTTTGAAAGGCGTATATTTCTCCATGTATTTGGGCGTTTTGTTTTAGAAAGTACAATATTTTCTGTAGCTTTAATAGCTATGGGGTATTTAGTTATTTATCCTCTTAAAAGTCTTGCACATTATGAGTTTTTTAGATTTATTGATTACAATAAGCCTATCTTCTTTATAATTATATGGTTTCTTGGATGCTTTGTTATTCTTGGCAGGTATTGGATTAAGACAATTAGATATATTACAATAGTAGCGGATTCAAGTAATTCTCTTATTAATTCAAATGAACAGGTTATTCATTTTCCACCTATATTAAAAGAGATGGAAGATCAGATGAATGATATTAGAGCACATGTACTTAGAAAAGAGCAAATTGCAAAAGAGGCAGAACAGAGGAAGAATGATTTAGTAATATATTTGGCTCATGATTTAAAAACACCTCTTACTTCTGTCATTGGTTATTTGACTTTATTAAGAGATGAGCAGCAGATTTCAGAGGAGTTAAGGGGAAAATATCTTTCTATTTCTTTAGAAAAAGCAGAACGATTAGAAGATTTAATTAATGAATTTTTTGAGATTACAAGATTTAGTTTATCAAATCTTACCTTAGAATTGAGTAAGGTGAATCTTACAAGAATGTTAGAACAGATTTCATATGAATTTAGGCCAATGCTAATACCTAAAAATCTTAAATTTGATTTAAGGTCTCAATCTGATGTAATGGTTAAGTGCGATGTAAAAAAGATGGAGAGGGTGTTTGATAACCTAATTCGTAATGCTATTAATTATAGTTTTGAAGGTAGCAGCATTACAATTACTATTTTTCAAGATGAGAGTGGTGTTAAGTTGAAATTTAGAAATTATGGCAATGCTATTCCAGAAGAAAAACTAAATCGCATTTTTGAGCAATTTTATCGTTTAGATACTGCAAGAACTTCTAAAACTGGGGGTGCTGGTCTGGGGCTTGCAATTGCAAAAGAAATTGTTCAATTGCATAAAGGTACTATTACAGCCTTTAGTGAAAATGACATAATTGAGTTTGAAGTTTTTATTCCTACACCTTCGTAGGAAAATCGTAAGAATTTCTTTGAATAAAAGTAGGTTTTTCTTATAGAAAAACGAAAATAGAATGCTTCTTGCTTCGATATAATTGGATTATCGAAGCAGGGAGCATTTTGTTTTGAAAAATAATATTTAATTAAAATATGGAGGTTTTTTTATGAAGAAAGTCATTAGTTTATTTATAATTTTAGCGGTTGGTGTAGGCGTATTCTTGTTTAGTGGTAGTATGACTGCTGATAGACTTAACCCATTTATTACAACAGATAGTTATTACACAATTGTAAAAGCAGATGGTAAGTATTTGGGTAAAGATAAAGTTAGGCCAGAGGAAGATTGTTATGAATATGAGTTTATAGGCTACAACATTGCTGGTGAGGAACAAAAAATTATAATTAATGCACCAAAGAATTTACGTCATGATGCTTATTTATTAGTTTCTTCTAAAGGAAAGAATGGAAAATACTATGAAGAAGTACAACTAGATCAAATTCCTATAGAAGTAAAAGAAAAATTAGAGTTGAAATAAAAAGTTTACGCAAGAGTGGTTTTATCAAAATATCGAAAGAAGAATTTATAGTAGCATTAGAGAAAGGGAGATTATAAAAGATGAAAAAAGTGTTAGAGGCTAGGAATATTTCAAAAGTATATAATACAGGAGGAAGTAATTTTACAGCATTAAAAGGAATTAACTTAGAAGTTAATGAGGGAGAATTTGTTGGAATTATGGGGCCATCAGGATCAGGTAAAACAACTTTGTTAAATGTTCTCTCTACAATTGATAATATATCAAAAGGAGAGATCTTAATTGATCAAAAAGATGTAGTAAGTATGAATGATGATAAGCTAGCATTGTTTCGTCGTAACAATTTAGGGTTTATTTTTCAGGATTATAATTTATTAGATACACTAACAGTAGGAGAGAATATTGCATTGCCTCTTGCATTATCTAATGTAAAAGCTAAAGAAGTAGATTCTCGTGTATCTGAAATTGCAAAAAAGTTTGGAATCAATAATATTTTAGATAAATATCCATATCAGATTTCAGGTGGACAAAAACAACGTTGTGCAGCATCACGTGCTATTGTAACAAATCCCAGTATAATTTTTGGAGATGAACCAACTGGAGCACTTGATTCGAAATCAGCAACGGATTTACTAGAAACTATAGAATCATTAAATGAAAATAATAAGGCAACTATATTGATGGTAACCCATGATGCATTCGCTGCAAGCTATTGTAAACGCGTAATTTTCATTAAGGATGGAGAATTATATGAAGAATTACAAAGAAATGAGTTATCACGTAAGCAATTTTTTAAAAAAGTAGTAGATGTCATGTCTACTATCTCAGGAGGTTCTGCAAATGACGTTATCTAGTATTGCCTTTCGTAATATTAAAAGGAATTTCAAGGATTATTTTATATACTTTTTGTCTATGATTTTTAGTATAGTTATTTATTTTATATTCAAGGCATTGCAGTACAATTCTCAAGTGGTAAAAGGAGTGGAAAATTCAAATATTGATGATGCCTTTAGTATTTCTAGTGTTATGTTAATTATATTTGTTGCAGTCTTTATTATTTATTCAAATGGATTTTTTGTACGTAAACGTAAGAAGGAAGTAGGATTATACTCTCTTTTAGGAATTCAAAAAAAGCAAATTGGAAAAATGTTGTTTTATGAAAATATGTTAATTGGACTGATATCACTAGTAATTGGTATTCTACTTGGAAGTTTGTTATCTAAGTTATTTCTTGATTTACTGATGAAAATAATGGGGTTAAAATTAAATGTTTATTTTGAAATATCACCGAAAGCAATAATAGATACAGCATTTATCTTTTTAGTAATTGTATTATATACATCAATTCAAGGTTATCGTTTGATTTATAAGTTTAAGTTAGTAGAATTATTTAATGCTGAACAAGAAGGAGAGACTATGCCAAAAGATTCCGTTATTATTGCATTCATTTCAGTAATTTTAATAGGATCTGGGTATTTTCTAGCATTAATATTTTTAGAATTTCTTAAAAGGGATATTAATTTCCTTGGGGCTGCACTCTATATTGTACTCTCAACAGTTATTGGAACATATTTATTATTTAAGTTTTTTACAGTCTTTATTTTGAAAAGAGCAAGAAAAAAGAAGTCAGTATTTTATCGTGGAATAAATATGATAGCAACATCTCAGCTTCTATATCGTATCAAAGGAAATGCAAAATCACTTGCAACAATTGCGATATTAAGTGCTGTTACATTAACATCTGTAGGAACGTCTATTTCCATATATTACAATACATTTATACAAGCTAAGAAACTTACACCATATAGTTATTCATATGAAAAAAATGATATAGAATTAGAGAATAGAGTAAATGTTATTTTAAATGAGGAAAAAGATTTTAATCCAGTAACTAATAAATTTGATATAGAAATGGTTCCTGTCAAAGGTATCTTTGAAGGAGAGAAGCAGGATAGTGTTGGAAATGCTAATTTTATTATTTCAGAATATTATTATCTTTTGTCTCAGTCATTATTTAATAGCCTTTCAAAAGAAATGGGGACAGAGAAAATAAACTTAAGGGATGAAGAAGCTTTTGTATATGATGATGCTTATGTTAAGGGGTATGAGTTTAGCCCAATATATAAGGGAAATAAAGCAGTGTTTCCAATTGAAAATGAGATGAAGAAATTAACAATTAAAGGGGCAGAAGGACGTAGTATAACTAATTTAAATGAATTAATTATAATTGTTCCAGATAAAGTTTACGAAAAAGCCAAAGAGGGTAATGGTGTGCGAATTGTTGAGAATATTAATGTTAAGAATGAAATTAATTCCAAATCATTAACAGAAAAATTAAAAAGTATAATGCCTGTAGGAGAATATCTAAGTGTTCAATCTTTCAATGATTTTTACACAGGATTTAAAAAGCAAATTGAAGTAACTGGCTTAATAATGTTTATTGGTATTTTTTTAGGTCTTGTATTCTTACTTGCAACAGGGTCAGTAATTTATTTTAAACAAATAACAGAAGCGAATATAGATCGTGTTAGATATTCTATACTTCATAAAATTGGAGTAACGAAAAAAGAGATAAAAAAGACAATAGCAAAACAAGTGAGGTTCATTTTTATAATACCGCTAGTTGTAGGTGTTTTACATAGTCTATTTGCTTTGAAATCTTTATCTAACTTGATTCCATACCAAATCTTAATTCCTCAATTAATAAGTATAGGTGTGTATGGTATTATCTATAGTTTATATTACTTTCTAACAGTTCACTCTTATTATAAGATTATTAGTAGGAAGTAGTTTTTAGGTAAGGTTCTAAAGGAATAATATAAAAAAATAATTACATTAATTTAAATATGCCTTATGGCTTCAATTAATTAATCCACGATAGTGATATCGTGGATTTTTAATTTTTCTATAGTTTTCTTTAGCCACTTTATTAATATGTAATAATAGAGTTATTTATTTTGTAAGTTTTCCAAGACTTAACCATGGGAATAACGCTTCAAGGAAACGTTCCGTTGCTGGCATAAAATACGAACCAAAATGATAATCAGGATCTAAGCTTGTAACAATCCAAGTTCCATTAGTTGATTTTTCATCAATATATAATACAACACCTTTATCTTCTTTTGTAATTAATGTTGTTGCATGAGCTGGTGGCCAAAATACACCGTGGTGATGCCATGTGCAATCTTCTAATTTGAAATAGTCATAGAATGGATGATCTTCATTCTTAACTCTTAATCCACTGTCTGGATTTTCTTCAAGCCACCACCAGAAGTTTGTTGGACGATCTTCCCATTTTTGATTAGGTATCCATTCCCATGGTTGTGGGCCAAGGGCAACAACTATATTACCATTATCAGCAAACTCACGAATTTTTTCAGCATTTTTAAGTAATAAGTTTGAATTAAGCTGGGAAGGTACAATTAATACATCAAATTCAGAAAGGTCTGCATCTTCAAATTCTGGTAAGTATATAAGCTTGTCTATGTATTGAGCAAATTTAGGCTCATGGAAAGTACGATAATGGGGTGCATGTCCACTATAAATTACTGCTATTTTTCTCATTATTTTTTACCTCCGCATACTTCTTCTTTTAATAAAGTAAGTGCCTGTTCACTAATTTTCTTTGTTGTGTTTTGGGAATTTGTGTAGCCTAAAATACTTCTACCAGCATGAACGATTATTGTTCCATTTGTTGTATTGCGATCTATATAAGAAATAACTTTTCCATCAGTAAAGGTCAAGTAAACTTCAGCCTTCTCTGGTGGATAATAATAGCCACGTGCAAAAAAACCTGCAACACCTTTATTAAAGACCATATCTTCTATTTCAACACCATCAAATAAAGGTGAGCCAGGAACTGTTTCTACTAAATAATCTTTATAGTTATTTAGTTTTTTAGGCATAAATAATGAACAGCCTGGTAACCATTTACGGAATAAGTGACCACAAAATACAATTACTTTTCCATCATTTAAAAAGTTTTCAATGATGTCCTTATGTTTATATAAGTATTCTTGATCAGCAAAGTAATCAATTAGTAAAACATTGTAATTAGATAAATCAGTTGATTCAAGTTCATATTCATCAATTACTGATATGTATTCATTATTTTTTTCAACGACCTCAAGACCAAACGCATGAGATGCACTAAGTTCTAAAATTTTTAATTCCATAATTAATCCGTTACTGAAAACTTATATAATGTTAATAGTTTTGCAGTAACGATCTCCTTTCGTATCAATTATATATTTGACGCTGTAATATGCGTTTTTCTTCTTAGATTTCTTTATAACTAAGTTTTGTTTAAATTGATATTCAATATCAATAATCTTCTGTTTAATAATATTTATTAGTTAATAATTTGTCAAGTATGAATATCTTATATCTCAAAAATATTATAATTATTAAATATCTTGGGAAAGAAGTATAACATTATTTCTATTTATATCAATGATATTATCTTCTTTTAGTTTTGTAAGTTCACGACATATAGAGCTACGTTCTGAACCAAGGTAGCATGCTAATTGCTCTCTATTAAATGGAATAGTTATCTCATTTGAACCTTTTTGTAAAGATAATAGCTCAAAATAGGTAATAAGTTTATTTCGCAATGTTTTTTGAGACATAATTTGTATTTTTGTATTAAGAATAATATTATTTTCAGCTAATGAGTGTATGATGTTTTCAAATAAACACAGACGATATTCGCAGATAAAGTTACATTCTCTAAGTAGCTTAAATATATTTATAAATAAAATAGTTGAATATTCATCACTTCTAATATAATTTAAGTTATTAATATCAGATACACATGAAAATGCATTACCAAAACTGTCTCCTTGGGTAAGACGATCAACAATAATTTCATCTCCAGCTATAGATATCTGAAGAATATCCACAGTTCCATCAAGTATAATTCCAGTAGAATGAATTTCTTCACCAACTTCGTAAATATTTTCTTTAGGATTAAAAGTTTTTATACTGCAAGCACTAGAATTTATGATAGAAAGTATTTTCTCATTGGGGATGTTTTTGAATAAAACATTTTTACTTAATAAATCAATAGTGAAATTCATTATCAATAGACCTCCGAAAAAAATCAACTGAATTGATTCGGTTGATATTAAAAATTATTATCAATTAAATATAAAAATGTTGCATATGCAACAGACAAGTATTATTTGTCGTGATAAAGTATTTTTCGTATTATGGTTATTACAAAAAACTCATAATAAATATTATAGGTAAAAATATCATTTTTGCAAGAGGAAAGGGAGAATATAATGATAAAAATAGCCATTTATGGTAAAGGTGGAATTGGAAAATCAACAACAACATCTAATTTAGCAGCAGCACTTTCTGAAAAATATAAGGTAATGCAAATAGGATGTGATCCAAAGGCGGATTCTACAAAAAACTTATTAAATAATAAAAAGATTAATACAGTTTTAGATATGATTAAAGATAAAAGTAGAGAAGTTAAATTAGAAGATATAGTACATGAAGGTTATAATGGAGTATTATGTGTAGAAGCTGGAGGTCCTACACCAGGTATAGGATGTGCAGGACTTGGTATTATAGCAGCATTTCAAAAGTTAGAAGAATTAAATGCTTTTGAAGTATATAAGCCAGATATAGTACTATATGATGTTCTTGGAGACGTAGTATGTGGTGGGTTTGCTATGCCTATAAGAGATGGTTATGCAGAGAATGTATTTATTGTAACTAGTGGAGAAATGATGGCATTATTTGCAGCATCTAATATTTCTAGAGCTGTTGATAATTTTAAAAATAGAGGATATGCAAAGGTTTCTGGTGTAATTCTTAATGAAAGAAAAGTAGATAATGAAGATGAATTAGTAGAAAAGTTTGCTAAAGAAGAAGGACATAACGTTATTCAAAAAATTCGTAGAAGTGAAGCAGTTCAAATATCAGAAGAAAATGGACAAACTGTTATAGAAGCTTTACCTAATTCAGATATTGCTGATGATTACAGAGAACTTGCCAGAAAAGTTATTGAAATATGTACAAAGGAGAATATGGACAAATGTGTGTAAATCACTGTTTTGAAAGTACTTTAAATTATTGCTCACCAGGACATGGTGGCTGGGGATTAATACGTATAGCAGCACTTATTCCAGAAAGTCATCTATTATTTATTTGTCCTTCTGCATGTTTTAGACATGGTGCATTAGGAGCTATGCAACATGGTCATAAAAATAGAACATCTTACTTACCAGTTACATCTGCAGATGTTGTAATTGGGTATGATAATTTAATTTTAGAAGTAGCAGAAGAGTTACTTAATAAAGATAAAAGTATAAAAGTATTATTCTTATTTGTTCCTTGTATAAATGATTTTATTGGTACAGATATAGATTCTATTGCAAAGCAAATAGAAGATACTCATAAAGGAGTAACAGTTCGTTCATGCCATATGAACCCTATAGCTTCAGATACTAATAGACCACCTTTAGTAACAACAATACAATCAATGTTCTCAACTATTAAGACTGATAATTGTGCTACAGAAGATGCTATAAATCTTTGTGGTAATTATTCAAGTATTGAAGAAGATTGTGAAGCCTTTGAGTTTTTTGGAGATTATGGTATATCAATAAGACAAATTGCAGATTATGATAAATATGAAGATTTCTGTGAGATGGGAAGAAGTAAGTATAACTTACTACTTAAGCCTCAAGCAAAGTTTGCATCAGACTATATGGACAAGACTTATAAAACAAAGACTATTGATGCAATGGTTACATATGATATAGATGAAATTCGTGAAAATTATGAAACGTTAGGAAAAATGCTTTCTGAAAATCATATTAAAGTAGATAATCCAAAGTTTGATATAGAAAAAGAAGAAGAAGAAACTAAGCTTGTAATTGAAAGAGTTGTAAAGAAACTAAACAATATTCCAGTAAGTGTTTCTAATAGTGCAGCTGTTCGTCCATTTACTTTAGCAAAGACTTTACTTAAATATGGATTTAACGTAACTGAAGTAATTGCTCAACAGGCTATTCCATCAGATAAAGAAGCTTATGAATATATATTAAATAATCATCAAGATATTAATATAATACAACCAGCACATCATAAAAGTGCAGTTCGTAACAATGAAGATACACATATGATTGCAATTGGCTTTGAGGGTGCATACTTACGACAAAGTGATTATGTAGTAAATTTATCTGCTGAGGAAGAAATGTATGGATATAATGGAGTAAGAAAACTTATGGAAATGCTTGAAAAGTCTATAGAAGAAAAAGCAGACCTTGAAAAAATGATAGATGAATATGGAGCGGTAGTGTAATGAAAAGATTATATAGATATCTTCCTCCTTTTGCAGGAGATTATTCAGGTGTAGGTTCAGCACTTTATGAGCTAGGTGGAATG
Organism: Clostridium lamae; assembly: GCF_033043255.1. Taxonomy (NCBI): domain Bacteria; kingdom Bacillati; phylum Bacillota; class Clostridia; order Eubacteriales; family Clostridiaceae; genus Clostridium; species Clostridium lamae. The sequence continues at coordinate 14,294 of NZ_JASCQJ010000031.1, forward strand.
TTATGTATTCATGATGCTTCTGGTTGTACAGGTAATTATGTAGGATTTGATGAACCAAGATCATATGATTCAAAAGAATTAGTGTACTGTACTTCACTTCGTAGAGATGATGCTATTATGGGTAACGAAGAAGTATACATTGATAAAATAGTTCGTGCAGCACAAGATATGAAACCTAAGTTTGTTGCAATTTTAGGAAGTCCAGTACCATTAATAATTGGATTTGATTTTAATGGTGTAGCAAAAGATATAGAAAGACGTCTTGGAATTCCAGCCTTTGGCTTTGCTACTGCAGGGATGATGGGGAGTCATAAAGAGGGTGTAGTAATGGGAGTTACTAAGTTACTTGATTATTATGTATTACCAAAGAAAGCAGAGCTTGCACGTAATGTTGATAGAAGTGGAAAGAAAGTAAATATCGTAGGTGCAACACCGTTAGATATTAGCGAAGAAAACTTAGAAGAGTTAAAAATATTACTAGAATCAAAAGGATATGAAGTAGTTAGTATTCTTTCAATGTCTAATGATATGGATCAATTTTTATCATTCTATAAGGCAGATGTAAACTTAGCTATTACACAGTCAGGTGCAGTAATTGCAAAAGATTTAGAAGAGAAATATAATATGCCATATTTAGCAGGTATACCTGTTGGAGAGCTTGGAACAGAACATTATTTTAATTGTCTTGAAAGAGTATTTGAAGATGGAAAAAGTATGGAAGTATCAGAGCAGCCTATTAATGTAATAGGAAGTAATAAAGGTGATGCTGTTATATTAGAGGATGGTATTATTGCTTCTTCTATCAGAATGGAATTAATAGCACAAGGATACGAAAATGTACACGTAGTTTCAATGTTCGGAAAAGATACAGGTATGTCTAATGTAGAAGTAAAGTATACAGAAGATGAAGATGAAATTATGAATTTTATAAATATGGAAAATTGCACACTATTAGTTGCTGATCCGATTTTAACTCAATATAGAGAGAAGAAAGATGGAGTAAAGCTAGTAGAATTACCTAAGTATGCAATTTCTAGTAAGCTTACTAATAAGAAAAAATGGGTTTATATGGGTAACAATTGGAATAGAAAATAAAAATCTAATTACATAAAGAAAGAGGGTTTAGAATGAAAATAAAAATTAAAAAATTATTATCACTTAGTTTAGTAGCAACACTTTTACTTGGTTTTGCAGGATGCCAAAGTACAAAAAGTACAAGTAAAGAAGAATCAACAACAGAGGCGACTACTAAGATTATAGTTGACCATGTGGGAGCAGAGGTAGAAATACCTACAGAAGTTAATAGAGTAGTAGTTAGTAATCCATTACCAATAGCATCAGTACTTAGTGTTTATTTAGGTGGAGCTGAAAAGATAGTAGGACTTCATCCAACAGCTATGTCAGCAGCAGCAAATGGACTTTTAGGAGAAATTTATCCTGAAATACTAAATGCAGAAACAGATTTTGTAAATGGTTCTGAATTTAATGTTGAAGAACTTTTAAAAATTAATTCAGATGTTGTAATTGGAGTACCAAAAGATCAAGCTGAAACTTTAAGAGAAGCAGGAATACCTGCAGTAACAGTATCTTATACAGATTGGGATTTTAATGTATTAGAAACTTATGATGGATGGATAAAATTATTTGATCAAATTTTTGGAGAAAGTACAACTACTGAAAAAGTATCGGAGTATAGTAAACAAGCTTATGAACTAATTCAAGGAAAAGTATCTACTATAGCAGAAGAAGATAAGAAAAAAGTATTATTCTTATTTAACTATGATGAAAATACTATAACTACATCTGGACCTAACCATTATGGTCAATATTGGGCTGAAGCAATAGGAGCTATTAATGTAGGACAAGATTCTGTAGAACCTGAAGCTATAGCTATTAATATGGAACAAATTTATGAGTGGAATCCAGATGTTATAATTATGACTAACTTTACAAGTGCTCAACCTGAAGATTTATACAATAACTCTATAGGTGGAGATGATTGGAGTACAATAAGTGCAGTACAAAATGGTGAAGTATATAAGATGCCTTTAGGTTTATATAGAACATATACACCAGGTTCAGATACTCCTGTAACATTACAATGGTTAGCTAAAACTGTATATCCAGAGCTTTTTGAAGATGTAAATATAATAGATGTTACAAAAGATTATTATAAAACTTATCATAATATTGATATGACAGAGGAACAAATTAAAAATATGTATAATCCTCCAAGAGAAAGTGCTACTGGTGCATAATATTAAAAATTAAAAATTACTTTATAAATAAAGATGAAATATCAATTAAACAAAAGATGGAAAAGAGGATAAAATGAAAATAAAATATAAAAAATTATTATCATTTATTTTAACAGGCTCACTTATACTAAGTTCAGTAGGATGTCAAAGTGCAAATACAGCTGAAGAGAGTAATAAAGGAGAAACACAAGTAGAAGAATCAGCTACTAAGATTGTAGTTGATCACGAAGGCGTAGAAGTAGAGATTCCTACAAAAATTGATAGAGTTGTAGTTGGTAATACATTACCATTAGCATCTGTACTTAGTGTTTATTTAGGTGGTGCAGAGAAGATTGTAGGTCTTCATCCAGCATCAATGAGTGCTGCAGAAAGTGGACTTTTAAGTGAAGTTTATCCTGAAATTTTAGAAGCTAAAACAGATTTTATTAATGGTTCTGAAATAAATATTGAAGAACTTCTAAAGTTAGACCCAGACATAGTTATTGGAGTACCTAAGGATCAAGCTGAAACTATAAGAAAAGCAGGAATACCAGCATTAACACTATCTGTTTCAAATTGGGATTATGATGTAGTAGAAACTTACGTTCAATGGAATAATTTATTTGATGAGATTTTTGGAAAAAGTGAAATAACTGAAAAAGTATCGGAGTATAGTAAAGAAGCTTATGAACTTATTCAAGAAAGAGTATCTACTATAGCAGAAGAAGATAAAAAGAAAGTATTAATTTTATATAAATATGATGATAAAACTATAACTACTTCAGGTCAGAATTTCTTTGGACAATATTGGACTGATGCAACAGGAAGTATTAATGTAGCGCAGGATATCACAGGAAATAATGCTATAAATATAAATATGGAACAAGTATATCAGTGGAATCCTGATGTCATAATTATAACTAACTTCACAAGTGTACAACCAGAAGACCTATATAATAATACTATAGATGGAGAGGACTGGAGTACAGTAAGTGCAGTACAAAATGGTCAAGTATATAAAATGCCTTTAGGATTATATCGTACATTTACACCAGGTGCAGATACACCTGTAACATTACAATGGTTTGCAAAAACTATATATCCTGAGCTTTTTGAAGATATTAATATAGAAGAAGTTACAAAGTCTTACTATAAAGATTATCACAATATCGACATGACAAATGAGCAAATTGAAAGTATGTATAATCCTTCAAGAGAAAGTGCAGATGGCCTGTAGAAACTTGGAGGTAATTAAATGAATAAAAAATATATAAAAAGTAGTATTTGGGTAATAGTTATAAGTACAGTACTTATAATTACTATGCTAGGTGCTATGGGTATTGGGAGATATAGTATCAGTTTAGGCGATATAATTAATACACTACTTCCTAAAAGTTTAGCAGGAGAAGTAGATCCTAATGTAAGAACTGTTATATATAATATAAGATTACCTAGAGTATTACTAGCTGCATTAGCTGGTAGTGGACTAGCTGTATCTGGAGCAGCCTTCCAAAGTTTATTTTCAAATCCATTAGCAACCCCTGATACACTAGGGGTGGCTACTGGTGCATCTTTTGGCGCAGCTTTAGGTATTATACTTGGTTTTGGTTCTATTGGTATCCAAATGTGTGCATTTATAGTAGGAATAGCTTGTATTGGACTTGTGTATTTTATAAGTAAAATAAAAGGTCAAAGATCTATGATTATGATTATTCTTGCAGGAATGGTTATAAGTTCATTATTCCAGGCTATGGTATCTTTAATAAAATATGTTGCAGATCCACAAGATACATTACCACAAATTACTTTTTGGCTTATGGGAAGTTTATCAGGAGTAGGTTTTGACGAGTTAATAATTGGTGCACCACTTATAATTTTAGGGATAATTATAATTTTCCTTTTAAGATGGAAAATGAACATGTTATCTTTACATGAAGATGAATCAAAATCTCTTGGAGTAAATGTAAAGGTAGTAAGATTATTTACAATTATGTCAGCAGCACTTATTACAGCTTCTGTAGTATCTATATGTGGAAATATTGGATGGGTAGGGCTTTTAATTCCTCATATTTCTAGAATGATATTTGGTAATAATAATAAAAGTGTTATTCCAGCATGTATAGGGTTTGGAGCTATATTTATGGTAGTTATTGATACTATTGCAAGAAGTGCTATTGCTTCTGAAATACCTATTTCTATTTTGACAGCATTTGTAGGGGCACCTTTCTTTATTATTTTACTTAGAAAGACAGGAGGTATTCATTAATGAATTTTGAAGTGAAAAATGGATGTTTTGGATACTCAAATGGTAAACAAATACTAAATAATATTAATTTTAGTGCTTGTGAAAAAGAAATTGTTTCTATTTTAGGTTCAAATGGAGTAGGAAAAACTACTTTATTAAAATGTACACTAGGATTATTAAATTGGAAAAGTGGAGAAACCTTAATAGATGGAAAGAATATAAAACATATGAAGCATAGTGAAGTGTGGAGAAAAATTGGATATGTTCCACAAGCAAAACTTTCTGCTTTTGCTTATACTGTAGATGAAATGGTTCTATTAGGTAGAAATAGTCACTTGAAAATGCTTGAACAACCAGGGGAGAAAGATAGAAAAATAGCAGAAAAATGTATAGAACGTATTGGGATTGGATATTTAAAAGGAAAACTTTGTAGTAAAATAAGTGGTGGAGAACTACAAATGGTACTAATTGCAAGAGCTTTAGCTGCAGAACCAAAGCTTTTAATTTTAGATGAGCCTGAATCTAATTTAGATTTTAGAAATCAGCTTATTGTGTTAGATACTATAAAGAGTCTTCGTGATGAAGAAGGTATTTCTTCTATAGTTAATACTCATTATCCAGATCATGCAATTTCTATCTCAGATAAGTCATTGATTCTTAATCGTGATGGTAGTAGTATATTTGGAGATGCAAATAAGGTTATTACCGAAGAAAATTTAGGTAAAGCATTCAGTGTGGATGTTAAAATAGAAGACTTTTATCACTCTGATAAAAAGTATACATCAGTATTTCCTATTTCTATTGCAACAGCTAGATAATTATATACCCATGATTATTATTTAAGAGAAGAAAGTGAGAAGGTAATAGAGGAGTTTTGCTTTAAAAAGTTGATTATTTAAATATATTTTTAGAGGAAAGTAAAGATAAAGTTATTTTAAGATATAAAGAAAATTAGAGTTAGTAGCACTTGCAAGGGTGATACTAGCTCTAATTTTTTTTATATAATCATATTATATACATTTTTTTAATATTTTTACCAAGGAGAATAAATTAAAGAGTATAATATAAAATAAAATAAAATATTAAATAAAAGAGGAGATGAAAAATTGACTTTATATAATAAATACATTAGAAAATATAAAATTCCTTTTTTAACTGCTGTTACTTGCGTAGCCCTGGAGTCAATATGTGATTTGCTAGGACCAACGCTTATGTCTAATATAATTAATTCAGGAATATATGGAGGTAGTCTTTCAAGTGTTTATTACTGGGGAGCTTTAATGCTTATGGTTACATTACTGGGGGCTTGTTTTGCCATAACTAGAAGTATTCTTGCATCTAAGGTTTCTCAAAGAGTTGGTGCAGATTTAAGATATGATTTGTTTAAAAAGATATTACACTTTTCAGAAAATGGGGCTGATAAAATTGAAAGTGGGTCTCTTATTACTCGTATGACTAATGATACTTCTCAAGTTGTTCAATTTATAAATGGAATTATGCGTATTTTTTTAAAAGCTCCAATAACCTGCATAGGTAGTATTATCCTTGCAAGTATTCTTAATTTTAGACTTTCATTAATTATTTATGGAGTTGTAGCATTAGTTGCTATTCTTATAGTTATTAGTATGAAACTTAGTTACTCACGTTTTTATAAACTTCAAAAGGCTATGGATAAGGTTAATTCAGTTGTGCAGGAATATCTTATTGGTGTTAGATTAGTTAAGGCTTTTGGCACCTATGATAAGGAAAAAGAGAAGTTTAGAGAAACTAACGATAATTTAATGGAGAAGGGGATTTCTTCTCAGATAATTATAACTTTAACATCACCTCTTATGACATTTATTGTTGGTATCGGAACCGTACTTATCTTATTCATTGGAAGTAGGCTTTTTTCTTTAAACCTTATTAATCCTGGAGATATAACAGCATTTACAATTTATATGGCTCAAATTCTTACATCTTTAATAATGATAACTAATATATTTAATACTTTTGTTAGAACAAAAGCCTCAAATGCTCGTATTGATGAAATTATAAATTGTGAAGAGGATTTTTCTTCTATTGGAGAAGTATCAAAATTAAATGGGATAGTGGAATTTAAAAATGTTACATTTGCCTATCCTAATGGAAGTGGTTTACCTGCCATTAAGAGTTTAGATTTTTCTTTAAAAGCTGGGGAGAATCTTGCAATAATAGGCCCTACAGGTAGTGGGAAGTCCACAATAGCATGGTTATTATTAAGGTTTTATGATGTTAATCAAGGAAGTATATTAATTAATGGAAAAAATATTAAAGATATAAGTGTTGATAATCTTAGAGATAATGTTTCTATAGTTCCTCAAAAACCAATGTTATTTTCAGGATCAATTAGTGAAAATATTAAATGGGGTGACAAGAATGCTTCTAGTAAGGAAATTAAATTGGCGGCAGAAAAAGCAGAGGCTTCTTTTATAGAGAATATGTCAGATGGATTTAACACTCTTTTAGGTGGAGGAGGAGTTAATTTATCAGGAGGGCAAAAGCAAAGGATTTCTATTGCACGTGGAATTCTTAAGAAATCTAAAATAATTATTTTAGATGATGCAACTAGTGCTTTAGATGCAGTTACTGAAGCTAGAGTTAGAGATAATCTTAATTCCTTGGAAGATAATAGAACTATCATCACTATTACACAGCGCTGTGGGACTGCCATGTCTTCAGATAAAATTCTTGTTATGGATAATGGGGAAAAGGTTGGATTTGGAACCCATAGTGAGCTTATGAAAAGTTGTCCTGTTTATAAAGATATTTATAGAACTCAAATGGAAAGTAGTAAGGAGGCATAAGAAGTGCCACAAACATATAAAAAAATAGATGTTCAAATGCCTTCAATAGGAAGAGTAGGCGCAGGAGGACCAAATAGATTTTCGCCTAAGGCAAAGCCGAAAAATGCAAAAGGTACCTTAAGAAGGATTGTAAAAATATATATGAGGTGGGGAAAAACCATATTATTAGCAATGATTTTAACAGTTATAACTTCTTTAATAACTGTGGCTATTCCTTACTTTGTTGGAAAGACTTTTAACTACCTAGATATGAGTGCTAGAACTGTAGATAATAGTATGTTTATAACAATATTAATGGTAATAGTAGTACTTCATTTATCTAATTTAATTATTTCAAGTATTAATGGAGTAATTATGCTTAAAGTATCTCAAAAACTAGTCCATGCTTTAAGAACCGAGTTTTTTAATAAGATGCAACGTTTACCTTTAGGATTTTATGATACCAGATCTCATGGTGATACCATGAGTAGAATCACTAATGATGTAGATAATATTAGTTCTACTATAGCTCAAACTACCACACATCTTATATCAAGTATTCTAACTCTATTTGGTTCATTTTTAGTAATGATAAACTTAAATGTTAAGCTTACTTTAGTTGTTCTTTTATGTGTTCCTTTAGTAGTTTTATTAACTAAAACAATTGCATCTAGAAGTATAGCCTATTTCTTAGCGCAGCAGAAGAGTTTTGGTGCTTTAAATGGAGTTATTGAAGAAAATATTTTAGGGTTAAAAATGGTTAAGGCCTTTGGAAAACAAAAGGATATTTTAGAGAACTTTAAAGAAATCAATGAGAGTCTTTATGCAAGTAGTAGTAAAGCTCAAATATGGTCTGGTTATATGATGCCTTTAATGAATGTTATAAATAATTTTATATTTACTGTAGTTGCTATTGTTGGAGGAATACTATCTATAGGATATGGCTTAGCTGTAGGAACTGTTGTTAGTTTTTTTAGTTATTCAAAGCAATTTGCCCAACCTCTAAACTCTGTAGCTGGAATGTTTAATACAATACAATCTGCCCTTGCTGGTGCTGAGAGAGTTTTTGAAGTTTTAGATACCTTAGAGGAAAAAGAAGATATAGAAGGAGCAATAGAGCTTGAATCTCCAAATGGAGATGTAGAGTTTAAGGATGTATGTTTTTCCTATGATAAATCTACTCCTATTTTAAAGAATATTAATTTTAAGGTTAAAGCAGGAGAAACTGTAGCTTTAGTTGGAGAAACAGGTTCAGGTAAAACAACTATAGTTAATCTTCTTACACGATTTTATGATAGTGACAGTGGAGAGGTTTTTATAGATAATGAACCTATAACAAGTTTAAAAAGAAACAGTCTTAGAAAATGCTTTTCTGTAGTACTTCAAGATACATGTTTATTTACAGGAACAATCATGGATAATATTAGATATTCTCAAAGTTCTGCATCTGATGAAGAGGTGATTAATGCTGCTAAAATAGCTCATGCGCATGAATTTATAAGTAAATTGCCAAAGGGATATAATACCATGGTTTCGGGAACTACTGATAATTTAAGTCAAGGACAGCGTCAGCTTATCGCTATTGCTAGAGCAGTTTTGTGTGATAGTCCAATTCTTATTTTAGATGAGGCAACCAGCAGTGTAGATACTAAGACAGAGAAGGATATTCAAAATGCCTTAGTTCGATTAATGAAAAATAGAACCAGCTTCTTAATTGCTCATAGACTTTCTACCATTAGGGATGCAGATAATATTATGGTTATTGGTGATGGCAAAATACTTGAAAGCGGAGATCATAAAAGCTTAATGGAGAAAAAAGGATATTACTTCCAAATGGTAATAAGTCAGATGGGAAAGTTAAATGAAAGAAATGAATAAATTATAAATATAGAACTGACGCTAAAAATGTTTTATAGTAAATTAAGTTTTTTATAATATATATTTCTAAAGGATTTTTAAAAAGTTTAACGAATATAACAAATGTATATAATAAATGAATATTATTAATTCTTAAAGTATTACTTTTGGCTAAAAGGATGTAAGTAGTGGTGATAATTATAACATAAAATATATGATTTCTAATTTAGTAAAAGCTATTTATAATAAAATAAATTAAAGAGGTAAAGGGGTATTAATAATGAAGAATGTGGTAATAACAGGAAGTACTCGTGGTTTAGGTTTTGAAATGGCTAAGAAATTTTTAAATCTAGGGTGTAATGTTACTATTTCTGGATCAAAACCTGAATCATATGATAATGCAAAAGAAAAACTTAATAAGTTTAATGAGAAACATATTTATATTACTTGTAATGTTAGAAACAAAGAAGATATTAGATACTTATGGAGAAAATCAGTTGAGAAATGGGGAAGTGTAGATATTTGGATTAATAATGCTGGGCAAAATTGTCCTCGTGAATATATTTGGGATACACCTGATGAATATATTGATGCAGTTGTAGATACAAATATCAAAGGTGTTATGTATGGATCTAAAATTGCTGCTGAAAATATGATTAAGCAAGGAAAAGGTCAGATTTGGAATATGGAAGGCTTAGGTTCAAATGATATGGTTATTGAACAGACTATTCTATATGGTACTTCTAAAAGAGCACTTACTTATTTTACAAAGGCGATGGCTAAGGAGTTAAAGGATTCACCTGTAAAGATAGGTAGATTGTCACCAGGAATGATGCTTACAGATTTCATTACAAAATCACCTACTGGTGAGGTTTCATCTGTTACAGAAGATGATAAATTTAAAAAGATTTTTAATACCCTTGCAGATAATCCTGAAACAGTAGCTGAGTTCTTTGTTCCTAGAATTCTTAGCAATACGAAACAGGATGCACACTTAGTTTGGCTTACAAATATGAAATCAGCTAAAAGATTTATGATATCTCCTTTTAATAAGAGAAAACTTTTAAAGTAAAATTATTAAATTAATAGATTAGAAAAATACACCTATAGATTAAATATAGGTGTATTTTTCTGTAAATAAATGATTTGGAATAATAATAATTGAAATAAATGTAGTTGAATTAAATCCTTTTATCAATTAATAATTTGCATATAAAATGGTAAAAATGAATAAGTATATTTTAGAAATAATATATTCAGGGGGAATAAAAATGCATATGGCTGATGCATTAATAACTCCTATGGTTGGCTCTGCAATGGTAGTTGTAGCAGCTGGAGTTACAGCTTATTCAGTTAATAAAATAAGGAAGGAAGAAGATATCCAAAATAAAATACCTTTAATGGGGGTTATAGGAGCTTTTGTGTTTGCAGCTCAAATGGTTAATTTTTCAATACCTGGTACAGGATCAAGTGGACATATTGGGGGAGGAGTTCTGCTTGCAGCAATCTTGGGACCAGAGGCCGGCTTTTTATCACTTACATCAATACTAATAGTTCAAGCTTTATTTTTTGGTGATGGAGGTCTTTTGGCTTTAGGGTGCAATATTATTAATATTGCTTTTTTTAGTTGTTTTATAGGATACAAGCTTATTTATAAAAATATAATTAGCAAACAGTATTCTAAAAAAAGAATTATGACAGCATCAATTTTAGCTTCAACTATTGGATTACAATGTGGGGCATTTTTAGTTGCATTACAAACATTAGCATCAGGAGTAACTAAACTACCATTTGTAACATTTGTTATTTTTATGCAACCAATACATTTAGCTATTGGAATAGTAGAAGGAATAGTAACAGGATTAGTACTTAATTTCTTATATGAAAATAGACCAGATATTTTGGAAAAAGCAGAAATACGTAAAAATTATAAAATGACCAAGAAAAAAATAATTTCTATTATAGTGGTAGCTGCATTAGTTGTTGGAGGAGGAATTTCACTTTTAGCTTCATCACATCCAGATGGACTTGAATGGTCTATTTTAAAAACTTCAGGAAGCGAAGAGTTAAGCACTAGTGGAAATATTCATGAAAAGGTATCTGAAGTACAAAGTAAAACGTCATTTTTACCAGACTATGGATTTAAGGGTGATGATTTATCTGTAACTGAAGGAGTTATAGGCACAATAACAGCCGGTATCGTTGGAATTATAATTACAATAGGAATTATAGTCATGATAACTTATCTATCTACAAGAAGAAAAAAATTATATGCTAGTAATGGAAATTTAAATGAAATAGAAGATAAGTTTAAGGATAAATAAGATGAATGATATTAGTAATGCTATATTTAATATTAGAAAAATAGATGAACTAGGAGATAAGTTTACTATAATTCACAGAATAGATTCATCTATAAAAATAATAGTTACTATTATTTATGTAATAAAAGTTCTATCTATAAAAGAATTTATAGCAGAAGATATTATATTTGTATTAATTTATACTTCAACATTATTTATATTTGGAAAAGTGCCATTAAAATTTATATTAAAAAAAGTTTTATTTGTTTTACCTATTGTGATGGGGCTATCAGTAATTAACTTGATTATAGATTTCTCTTATGCAGAGATTTATTTTTCATTAGTGCTACTATTTAAATGTATTTTTTCTTTAATAGGAGCACTTCTTTTGATAGTAACTACTGGAATTAATAATTTAGTATGTGGTCTTAAAAAACTAAAGATACCTAATATTTTAACAATGCAGATATTAATGTTATATAGATATATAATTTTGATAATGGAAGAATTTTATAGAGTGAAATCTGCTTATGAGTTAAGGACCATAGGAGAAAAATCTATGACTATGAAAGATTATGGACAGATAATAGGACAAATGCTTTTAAAAACTATAGATAGATCAGAAAAAGTATATGAGTCAATGAAACTTAGGGGATTTGAGGGTGATTTATATATTAGTAGTAATAAAAGAGCAGGATATATTGACTTTTTATATTTAATTACATTTACAGTGATTTTAATTTTTCTATAATAATCAGCTTATGATATAAGTTTCGGAGGAGTTATGAGTAAAAGAGTAATAGAAGTAGGTAATATTTATTATAAATATCCAGATGGATATAGGGCTATAAAAGATGTATCTTTTGACGTAAGTGATGGAGAGAAACTTGGAATTATAGGTTCAAATGGAGCAGGAAAATCTACAATGCTTAAATTACTTACTGGCATTATAACAGCAGAAAGTGGAAAAATTAGTGTAAATGATATTTTGATTAATAAAAAAAACTTGAAGGAAGTAAGAAAAAAAATAGGTTTTGTTTTTCAAGAGTCAGATAATCAGCTTTTTATGAATACTGTATATGATGATATTGCTTTTGGTCTTAGAAGTAGTAAAAAAGATGAAGACAATATAAATTTCAAAATAGGTAGGATACTAGAAGAATTTCAAATTGAAGGATTAAGAAATAAGCAGATATATAAATTATCAGGTGGAGAAAAGAAGGTTGTAGCAATAGCAGGAATTATGGTCATGAATCCAGAGATAATTTTAATGGATGAAGTAACAGCATATTTAGATCCAAAGTCTAGGAGAAGAGTTATAAATTTAATAAAACATTTAAAAGAAACAATAATTATTGCGAGCCATGATTTAGATATGATACTAGATGTATGTGATAGAGTGCTAGTGTTTAGCAATGGAGAAATTATTAAGGAAGGAGATTCATACTCCATACTTAGTAATAAAGATATTATGGAAGAAAGCAATTTAGAGCTACCTTTATCATTAGTAAATCGAAAAGAATAATAAAAGTTATTTTAAAATACATAATTTAGAAAAAATTATGTATTTTTAATTTTCAAATTACAAATAATAGATAATACTTGATAAATTAACACAAAAGGGAGGAAGAATAAATTGCATTTAACAGAAAGAGAAAAAGAAAAACTTATGATTGTTGTTGCAGCTGATGTTGCAAGAAGAAGAAAAGAGAAGGGCTTAAAGCTAAATTACCCTGAATCTGTGGCTATAATTACCCATGAACTTTTAGAAGGGGCTAGGGAAGGGAGAGAAGTAAAAGATTTAATGGACTATGGCACAAAAATTTTAAGTAAGAGTGATGTAATGGAAGGTATAGCTGATATGATTCCAGTAGTTCAAGTGGAAGCAACATTTCCAGATGGAACTAAATTAGTTACAGTACATGAACCAATACGTTAAGAAAGGGGATAGATAAATTTGAGACCTGGAGAATTAATTATAAAAGAAGGAACTATAGAGTATAACAAGGGAAAAGAAGCAATTAAACTTGAAGTAGTGAATACTGGGGATAGACCAGTGCAAATAGGATCGCACTATCATTTTTATGAAGTAAACGATTTCTTAAAATTTGATAGGGAAAAAGCTTATGGAAAGAGACTAGATATTCCATCGGGGACTGCAGTTAGATTTGAACCAGGAGATAAAAAAGAAATCAATTTAATTGATATTGGAGGAGTTAGAAGAGTTTACGGTTTACGTAATTTAGTTGATGGATATTTAGATGGAAGGGGTTGTAAAGAGTAATGAGTTTTCAAATTGATAAACACCGTTATGTAGAATTATTTGGACCAACTAAGGGAGATAAAATAAGACTAGGTGATACAGAATTATTTGTTGAAATTGAAAAAGATTATACAGGATATGGTGATGAGTGTAAATTTGGAGGTGGTAAGGTCTTAAGAGATGGAATGGGGCAAAATGCAATTGAAAGCAGAGAAAACCCTATGGTAGCAGATATGATTATTACTGGAGCCACTATTATAGATTATACAGGAATATATAAAGCTGATATAGGTATTCGTGATGGAAAGATTTTAGCCATAGGTAAGGGTGGAAATCCTCATACTATGGACGATGTAGATTTTATAGTTTCACCAAGTACAGAAGCATTGGCTGGAGAGGGAAGAATAATAACTGCAGGTGGTATAGATACTCATATACATTTTATAAGTCCGCAGCTTGTTGATGTTGCATTAGAAGGTGGAATAACAACGCTTATAGGAGGAGGAACAGGCCCTGTTGATGGAACAAATGCTGTTACTTCGACACCAGGAAAGTGGTCTATTCATCGCATGTTGCAATCATCAGATGGATTTCCAATAAATCTTGGTTTTTTAGGAAAAGGCAGTGGAGCAAATATTAAAGTTACAGCAGAGCAAATTGAAGCAGGTGCTTGTGGGCTTAAGGTCCATGAAGATTGGGGAGCAACAAGATCAGCAATAGATTATTCGCTAAAAACAGCAGATGAATATGATATTCAAGTTGCAGTACATACTGATACATTAAATGAAGGCGGATTTGTAGAACATACAATTGAAGCATTTGCAGGAAGAACAATACATACATTCCATACTGAAGGAGCAGGTGGTGGGCACGCACCAGACTTATTAAAAGTAGCTTCTAAACTTAATGTACTGCCAGCATCAACTAATCCAACTAAACCATTTACTATAAATACAATAGCAGAACACTTAGATATGCTTATGGTTTGTCATCACTTAGATCCTAAAGTTCCAGAAGATATTGCATTTGCAGATTCTAGAATAAGAGAACAAACAATTGCAGCAGAAGATATATTACAAGATATGGGAGTATTTAGTATTATGAGTTCTGACTCAATGGCTATGGGAAGAGTTGGTGAAGTTATTACTAGAACATGGCAAACTGCAAGCAAGATGAAAATGCAAAGAGGAATCTTAGAAGGCGATTCTGAAGAAAATGATAATAATAGAGTAAGAAGATATATTGCAAAATACACTATAAATCCTGCATTAGCACAAGGAATATCAAAATACGTAGGTTCTGTAGAAGTAGGTAAAATGGCAGATTTAGTAATTTGGGATACAGAATTCTTTGGTGTAAAACCACATTTAGTAATAAAAGGTGGTATGGTAAATAAATCAATAATAGGAGAAGCAAATGCATCTATTCCAACATGTCAGCCAGAAATATATAGAGATTGTTTTGGCGCATATGGAAGAGCAAAATATCCAACCTCTGCAACTTTTGTTTCTAAATACGCATACGAACATGGCATAAAAGAAGAATTAGGATTACAAAAGTTAGTATTGCCAGTAGAAGGAATAAGAAATTTAACAAAGAAAGATATGAAATTAAATAATGCAACTCCAAAGCTAGGTGTTGATCCAGAAACATACAATGTTACCGTAGATGGAGAGTTAATAACCTGCGAACCAGCAAAAGAATTACCATTAGCACAAAGATACTTCTTATTCTAACTTCAAAAAAACTCCGCAAGGAGTTTTCACATTAATTATGCATTACGCATTATGCATTATAAATTTTGCGGAGCAATTGTGCATTACGCATTATGCATTATAAATTATGCCGCAGGCGTTCAGGAGGTAGAGAATGATTTTTAATGAGGTTATAGGAAATATTAATGAAATAGATAACTTAAATGGATATCATATTGAAACAATATATGTGAATAGTGAAGATATGCTTAAGAGAATTCTAAGAGTTACATCTGACCATAATAGAGAATATGGAATAACGCTTGAAAACAGTGAAAATTTAAAAGATGGAGATATTCTTTATAATGCAGATAATAAACTTATAGTTGTGAAAGTTAATAGTGAAGATGTTTTAGTTATTAAACCAAAAACTTTAACAGAAATGGGAATGATAGCACACGCTTTAGGAAATAGGCATCTTCAAGCACAGTTTGAGGACGATAAAATGATAATACAATATGACAGATTAGTAGAAGAGGAATTAAAAAGAGATAATATTAATTATTCTAGAGAAAATATAACTTTGAAAAAGGCGTTTAGACATGTTGAATTCGCACATACTCACTAAAAATAGTGAAAATAATATTATAAACATATTACGTGTTATACAAATATGCGATTCTAGCTTTCCTATAGGTTCCTTTAATCATTCTTATGGTATGGAGACTTATTTAAGAAACAATAAGATTAATAGTACAGAGAGTTTAAAAGAGTATCTGCATGTATTTTTAAACAATGTATTTATTTTTAGTGATGGATTAGCAATTAGAATGTTGTATGAATATTTAAATAAAAATGAGTTAGAGAAGATCTTAGAACTTGATAGAATGCTTACAGTTCAAACCATAGCTAAAGAAACTAGAAATGGTTCAAAGCTTATAGCAAAAAGAATGATTAATATTTTTCTTGATTTATATAATATTGATATTTTAAAAGAATATGAAGAAAAAATTAATACAAAGGAAGCTTTTGGTCATCCAGCTATAGTATTTGGATTGCTTATGTATAATTTGAATTTTTCTGAGGAGGAAGCTATAAGTTTTCATATGTATAGTACAATCTCAACACTTATTCAAAATGGTGTTAGGGCTATACCGCTAGGACAGAAAGATGGGCAGATAATTCTTAAAAAATGTAGTGAGAATTTTAAAGCTTTATATGAAAAGATTAATAATTTAGATTATAGCTTTTTTGGTGCAAGTACACCAGGTATTGAGCTGTCACAGATAAATCATGAAGTACTAGAATTTAGATTATTTATGTCTTAAAATTCAAAATTTGAATAATTAGAATTAACTATATATGAAAGGGTGGTTATATGAAAAAAACAGTAATAATAGGGGTAGGAGGACCTGTTGGAAGCGGAAAAACCTTATTAATAGAAAGATTAACTAGAGTAATGAAAGATAAATATAATTGTGCAGTTATTACAAATGATATTTATACAAAGGAAGATGCTAAGTTTCTGGTTAAGAATTCTGTACTAAGTGAAGATAGAGTTATTGGAGTAGAGACAGGTGGATGCCCACATACAGCAATAAGAGAAGATGCATCTATGAATTTTGCTGCTATAGAAGAAATGAAAAGTAGATTTAATGACTTAGATATTATTTTCTTGGAAAGTGGTGGGGATAATTTAGCAGCAACATTTAGTCCAGATTTAGTTGATTTTTCTATTTATATTATTGACGTAGCACAAGGTGAAAAGATTCCAAGAAAAGCAGGGCAGGGAATGATAAAGAGTGACTTGTTTATCATTAACAAGATAGATTTAGCCCCTCATGTTGGTGCAGATTTAGAAGTTATGAAAAAAGATACATTGACATTTAGAAAAGAAAATACATTTATATTTACTAATTTAAAAAAAGATGAAGGTGTGAATGAAGTTCTATCGTGGATTAAAAAGAATTGTTTATTAGAAGGAATCAACTAATATGAGCAAAAGTAAGTATGCTGGAGAATTTGATATAGTATTAGAGCAAAAGAATGGTAAAACTGTTATAAGTGAAAAAAGGTTTAATGGTCTAATAAAAGTATCTCCAACTATTCATCTTGATAGTGAAAAAATTTCAACTTATTTTATAGTTGGTCTTGGAGGTGGATATGTTGAAGGAGAAAAATACAAATACAGCATTACACAAAAGGAAGATTCGAGAGCTATTATAACAACTCAATCATCTACAAAAGTATATAAATGTGAGAATGATGAGAGAACGGAACAAGAAACTATAATAAATTTAGAGAAAAATAGTATCTTAGAGTATATAACAGATAGTGTAATACTATATAAAAATGCAATTTATAAACAAGTAAATAATATTTATATGGATGATAGTGCAACACTTATATATAGTGATGGAATTACATCTGGGTGGTCAAAAGAAGGAGATGAATTTCAATATAGTAATGTACAATTAAAAACAAATGTATATGTAAATAATGAGTTAGTTTTATTAGATAATTTATTAGTAAATCCAAAAAAAAATGATGTTACTAAATTAGGATTTTTTGAAGGATATCAAAATTTTGGAACTTTACTTGTAATAAATAAAAATATCAATATGGAAATAATTGAGAATTTAAGAAATGAAATCAAAAATTTAAATTTACCAATATACTTTGGTATATCAGAACTAGAAGTAAATGGTTTTGTATTAAGAGTGTTAGGTAATTTGACTCAAAATATAGAGAGTGCAATAAAGTTATGTCATAACTACATAAGGAAGAAATTTTTAAACTCTAGAGAGTTATCTATACGTAAATATTAAAAAGATAGGTCGTGAATACATATGTTAGGAATAGTATTATTATATGTAGGAATAGTTCTAATAAATAATGGTATAAGTAGGTTGTGCAATATAGATGAAAAATCAGCTGCTATAATGAATATATTTACAGGGGCTTTAGCAGTAGTAATTGATACTGTGAATGTAATACAGGGAGAATACTATGCAGTAGGAACAGGATTATTATTTGGTTTTACATATTTATTTGTAGGTATAAACGGTATATTTAATTTAGATAAGAGACCGTATGCCTGGTATAGCTTATTTGTAGCTATAAATACTATACCATGTGCATATCTTAGTTTTACACAAGATTCAGATTGGAGAATGGGGACTATATGGATATTATGGGGAATACTTTGGCTTACAGCATTTATAGAAATAATTCTAAAGAAAAATCTTGGAAAGTTTGTTCCATATTTAGCTATATTTGAAGGAATTATAACTGCTTGGATACCAGGATTTTTGATGCTTGTTGATAAGTGGTAATGCTACTTTAGGTAGTTAATTATTAATTTTTATACAAATTATTCCCAAAGTTACATAGATAAAAAAGAAGTTATTATATAGCTTCTTTTTTATTGTTAAATAAAAAACCTAATATTATTTTAAGTAGTATCTCAAGTTGTTGACATAAAATTTTAGTTGACACTATTATTAGATATGACTATAATAAAAACAAATAAACAAATTGTTTTTATATTTAAATAAATATTAATTAGAGGTGAAAATAAAATGCCGAAATTTACAGAGTTTGAAAAACAAAATATAAGAATTGATATGATGAATGCTGCACATGAGCTGTTTATATCGAAAGGCTTAAAAAATACGTCTATTCAAGATATAACTTCTTCAGTGTTTATAGCAAAAAGTAGCTTTTATTCTTTTTTTGAATCAAAGGAAATGCTTTATCTAGAATTATTAGCCTTTGAAGGTGAAGAAATTGAAAAGGAAGTTTGGCCTAAAGTAGAAAGAGAAGAAAATATTCGAGATGCAATAAAGGTTTATTTACATGAAATGTCTTCTGTATTGGAAAAATATATATTAACACAAAGATTAATAACTAACTTAGAAGAATATAACATGGTATCTAGGAGGATAAGTCCAGAGTATTCAGCTAATAATCTAAGAAGTATTGCTCCAGTAATGGAATTTATAAAAAAGAATAGGGAATTAGGAAGAATAGTAAATAAAGATATAGAAGTTATTGCAGGTGTTATTCGTGCTTCATTAGCTATGATTATTCATAAAAAGGATATTGGAGAGGATATATATCCAATAGTTCAAGAAATTCTTTTTAGTGGTGTAGCCAATGAACTTACAAATTTATCTTAATTTCAATTGACTTTGAGTATTAATTATCAAGATATTTAGGAGGTTTCTATATATGAGAGGAAATATTTTTTATATAAGATTAAGATAATAAGCTGCTGTTATTGAAATTATAAAGTGATATCAAAAGATTACAGTAACAGTATAAGTATAAAATTAAATGAAAATACTATAAAAGAAGGCAGAATTGAGGTGCCATTCCAATGGAAACTAAAAAGAAAATGTTAAATAAAGATTTTATGCTGTACTTGATTGGAAGAATGGTATCAGATACGGGAACGAGCATACAAATGATGATAATGCCATTATATATTCTTGATATAGGAGGAACAGCTACTACTATAGGGCTTTTTTCATTCTTATCATTTTTACCTACTTTAATAGTTTATCCATTTGCAGGGGTCATTGGTGATAGGATAAATAGAAAGACAATTATGGTAGTAACAGACTTTATAAGTTCTATTACCATTATACTTTTAGCTATATTAGCGTATTTAGATATGGTATATCTTCCAATATTATTAGTGTCTCAAGTGCTTGTAGTCCTTATGAATGGAATGTTTGAACCAGCAACAAGAGGTATGTTACCTAAACTTGTAGATAAGGAAGAAGCAACAAGAAGCAATGCTATAGTATCTTCTATGAGAACTATATCTATTATGATTGGACCAATAATTGGTACAACTCTCTATGGAAAATTCGGTATAGAGCTAGTGTTTATTATAAATGGAGTTTCTTTCTTATTATCAGCAATTAGTGAAATGATGATTAAATATAAACATGAAGAGGTTAAGTCAGAATGGGGAATACTGGAATTTCTCATGATTTATTACAGGGTTTGAAGTTTATTAAAGCAAGGAAGATTATTAGTCTATTTTGTGCATTTTATTTAATCAATTATATTATGGTACAACCGATTTTTAGTATTATTTTACCCTTACAATTTAAAATGATTTTAAATTTTACAGATATACAATATGGTTATATACAAATGATCATTATTTTAGGGGGATTATTAGGAAGTATTCTAGTTGGAGTATTGTTTGGAAGGGAGGAAAAGGTAAGAAAATTTTTAATTCTTGGAACTACACTTGTATTTATTACAATGATTTTTTATGTAATATTAATGATTCCTAGAATAACACTTTTTCAAGGCTGGGGTACAAATATATATTTTATGTTATTAGCTGGCACTTTGTTTTTATTAAGTTTAGCAAGTACATTTATTATTGTTCCTATACAAGCACATATTCAAAAGGAAACCCCAACTCAATATATGTCCAGAGTTTTTTCCATTATAGGTTTGCTATCACGTGGAGGAATTCCAATAGGTACATTAATTTATGGATTAGCCCTAGAACATATAACTTTACACAGTACAATGACATTTTCTACAATATTAACAATATTAGCTTCTACAGTAGTATTAGTTTCTATATTGAAAGTTCAAAAAATATAAAATAGTGAATAGATAAAAAATAATAATTAGGATGTGATAATAATGAGTAAAACAAAAAAAGAAATTATTGAAATAAGCAAAAAACATGGGTTAAATCTTAAAGAAGATACTTTAGTATTTAATGAATCTGGCCTTGATTTTCTAGCAGTATTTGGAGTCGATTATGAAGGTAATGAATGGGTCCTGCGTGTACCAAGACGTCAAGATGTAATGCCAAGAACTAAAGATGAAAAACAGGCATTAGATTTGGTGAATAAATATAATGATACTTTTCAGGCACCAAACTGGGAAATATATTCAGAAGAATTAATTGCATATAAAAAGTTAAAGGGAATACCAGCAGGGACAATAGATCATGAAATAGGAAATTATGTTTGGGAAATAGATATTAATAATGTACCTGAATCTTTCCATGAGACTCTTGGAAAGGTACTAGCTAATTTACATGGTATTCCGAAGGATAAGGCTAAAGAAGTTGGTATGATTGTTAAAACTCCAGAAGAGATAAGAGAGTCCATGAAAGAACGTATGAATTTAGTGAAAAGTAAATTTGGAGTAGGTAAATCATTATGGAATAGATGGCAAATGTGGGTAAATGATGATGAAATGTGGCCAAAGGAAACTGGATTTATTCATGGTGATATACATGCAGGACATACACTAATAGATAAAGATGGAAATGTCACAGGATTAATTGATTGGACAGAAGCAAAAGTAGCAGATATATCTGCGGATTTTGTATTCCACTATAAAGCTTTTGGAGAAGAGGGACTTAAATCTCTTATTAAATCCTATAAAGAAGCTGGAGGATATTATTGGCCTAAGATGAAGGAACATATAATTGAATTAGTTGCAGCATATCCAGTTGAAATTGCAGAATTTGCTATAGTTTCAGGGGTTGAGGAATATGAACAAATGGCAAAAGAATCATTAGAAGTTAGGGATATTTAAAAATATTAGTTTAATTATTTTTTTACAAAAAATAAAATTGTATCAATAAAAGAAGAAAGTAAATAATTAGAATTGAAATAAGAAACATATAAATACCTCCTGTATAAAATACCTATGAGATTATATATTTTAAATTATAAGTTTAAGATAACTATTATCTTCTCAAGTATTTAATAGAGGAGGTTTATTAAAATGCCTACAACTTTGGATGGTTATGTGTATACAATTGTAGGTAGTAATGCTTGGATTACTGGTTATACAGGTCTAGGAGGTAATATATCAATTCCTACTTCAATAGAGGGATACCCTGTAAGTAATATTGGTTATGCTGCATTTGAAAATAATACTACCATAACTAGCCTATTTGTTCCAAGTAGTATAACAACTATTGGAAGTTATGCTTTTAGTAATTGTAGCAATCTACTTGCAATAAATGTTGATCCTTCCAACCCTAATTATTATAGTTCTTTTGGTGTTCTATATGATAAGTCGCAAACAATATTAATAAGTAATCCTGCTGGATTAACTGGCTCATTTACTATTCCTAGTACTGTTACTACTATTTTAAATTGGGCCTTTGCTTATAGTCATATAAGCCAAATAAACATCCCAAGCAGTGTAAATAGTATTGGAATATATGCTTTTCGTGACTGTAGTAACCTAATAAGCATATATATACCAAGTAGTGTAACTAATATTGATACTTCAGCATTTTATAATTGTACTAGTCTAAATTCAATAGATGTGGATGTTGGAAATGTAAATTACTCTAGTTTGGATGGGGTTTTATATGATAAATTACAAACAAAATTAATATGTTATCCTGTTGGGAAAATAGGACCATTTACTATTCCAGATAGTGTTAATTTGATTAATACTTCAGCCTTTGAGAGATGTACAAATTTAACAAGTATTACTATGGGGAATAATGTAAGAACAATTGGTGACTATGCCTTTGCTTATTGTACAAATCTTACAAGTGTAAATATGAGTAGTAGTGTAAATACCATTGGAAGTTATTCTTTTGCCTATTGCAGCAATTTAGAAAATATAACTATGGGAATTAATTTGCATAGCATTGGCTATCGTGGCTTTATTGATTGTAATAAATTATCAGAAGTAAAATTCTTAGGAGATGCACCAGGGATGGATATACAAGTATTTGATGGGGCAGCTTCTGATCTTAAGATTTACTATATTTATGGTAAATCAGGATTTTCTGATCCTTGGTATGGATACAATGCAGAAGCACTATATACAGTAACCTATAATGGAAATGGAAATACAAGTGGTTCAGTACCAAGTGATAACAACACCTATAAGTTAAATGAAAGTGTAACAGTATCTGCCAATACTGGAGGACTTCAAAAGTCAGGTCATGTTTTTGGTGGTTGGAATACTCAGGCTGATGGAGCCGGAATACACTATGAACCAGGAGAAATTATTATAATACAAAATGAAAATATAGTTTTATATGTTCAATGGCCACCCTATACTGTGACTTATAATGGTAATGGGAGTGATAGCGGTACAGTTCCAGTAGATAGTAATGAATATGAAAATCTAGATAATGTAACAGTACTAAATAATACTGGCTCTCTTGAAAAAATAGGATATGTTTTTAAAGGTTGGAATACAAGGAGCGATGGAAGTGGAACACACTATGAGCTAGGTGGAACCTTTGTAATAGGAAATCAAAGCGTAACTCTATATGCACAGTGGGCACCAGTTTATAAGGTAGCCTATAATGGTAATGGAAATAACAGTGGAACAGTTCCAGTAGATAGTAACCAATATGAAAGTGGAACAAATGTCACAGTATTAGGTAATACTGGTCTTCTTCAAAAGATAATTACACTTTTGTTGGGTGGAATACTCAAGCAGATGGTAATGGAATACACTATGAACCAGGAACTAGCTTTATAATTGGGAATCAAGACGTAATTCTATATGTAGAGTGGGCACCAGTTTATAAGGTGACTTATAATGGTAACGGCAATACAAGTGGCATAGTACCAGTAGATAATAACTTATATCAAAATGGAGAAAATGTAACAGTATTAAAAAATACGGGAAACCTTAAAAAAGTAAATTATGCTTTTATTGGATGGAATACAGAAGTTTCAGGAACAGGAATACAATATGATCCAGATTCAACCTTTATAATGGGTAATCAAAATATAACACTATATGCACAGTGGAGGTTTGAACAATTAATAATATGGGGTAGAATAACAACAACCATATTAACCTAGATTAGAAGTGAGGAAATTTTATAAGGGTAAATCTTTCTTATGCACCGCATATATTAATTATAATAGAGATATTATATTTTTATTATTTTAATATTTATTTATAAGTTAATTAAAAGGAGGACTTGGTGTATGTCTCCATCATCAAGTGATTATCATGATGATTGTGATAATTACAATAAAGAAAATGATTATTCAATAATTATAAAAGATGGTCATCCTGAATTAGCTGTAATTACTGGAGATATGGTGTCCGGCACTACATTTACTGTTGGAAACATTACTTTAAATACTTCTTCATTGAATAATTTATCTATTAAAATTGATTTTGTAAGCAATATATTTTCTATAGATTTTAGTAGAGATATAAATTTTAGGGTGTTTAAGTTTTGTAATAATCAATCTAGTCCAATACCTGTTGGGGAAGAATGGATTTTTTCAACAACAGGATTAACAAATGCAATATTTTCTTTTTTTGTTTATGATAGTGATTCCAGTAATAATGGATGGTGCACCTATACAGTAGTAGCAACTATAAAATAAATGAAACTCTTTTAACCACATTAAAATATTTTAGTGTGGTTTTTTTGTTATTTTATTTTAAAGGAATTTATTGTGTATTAATTGAAAAAATGTAATTGATTATGTATTATTATTAGGATACTAAAGAAAATAAGTATAATAATTTTCACAATAGGAAGGATATTTGTTTTGAGAATAAATAAACTATTAAGCAACTATGGATATTGCTCAAGAAAAGATGTAAGTAGATTAATTGAAGATAAAAGAATAATTGTTAATGGAAAACTATGTGAGCAGGGTCAGTGGGTTGAAGAAAGTGATGATATATTATTAGATGGGGAAAAAGTACAGAAAAAAGAAAAAGTATATATAGCCTTGAATAAGCCTAAAGGAATAGTTTGTACTTCATCAAGAGAAATAAAAGATAATATAATTGATTTCTTAAATTATAAGGAGTATGTTTTTCCAGTTGGTAGATTAGATAAAGATTCAGAGGGGTTAATATTAATGACTAATGATGGAGATCTGGCAAATATGATATTATCCTCAGAAAATTATCATGAAAAAGAGTATATAGTAACTGTAGATAAAGACTTTGATGATGAGTTTATATATAAAATGTCAAAAGGAGTTAATATACTAGATACTGTTACAAGACCTTGTATAGTAACAAGAGTAAATAATAATACATTTAATATAATTTTAACTCAAGGGTTAAACAGGCAAATAAGACGAATGTGTAAAACATTAGGATATAATGTTATTAAGTTAGAGCGAATTAGAATAGTAAATATACTTTCTAAAGGAATTAAAGTTGGGAAGTGGAGAGAATTAACCAAAGAAGAAATAGAAGGATTAAAATCAATAGAGATAATTTAAAAAAAGTTTAATATGAAAAGATAGAGTAAGCTTACAGTAAATGTTTTCTTGATAATTAAATTTTTTTATATTATTATAATTCTAGTAAATGACATCAAGGGGGAAGCAGTGTGGATAAAGAACTGGATAAATCGTCTAGAGGTTATACTATAGAAGACTTAGAAGCAGTTTTAGATAAATTACCTTATCAAGTATGGATGAAGGACAAAGATGGAAAGCACATATATATAAATAAATTAGGGGCTGAGAATATAGGCTTACCTAAGGAAGATATAATAGGAAAGTCTGATTATGAGATTAGAGATTATAATATGGCAAAAAAATGTGTGGAAACAGATACTAATCTTATGGAAAGAAATCAGGATACATATAATGAAGAACATATTAATATAGATGGACAAGATATATGGTATAAAGTACATAAATTCATATTAAATAGCAGTACAGATAAAGAAAAGATTTTATGTGGTATGGCTGAAGAAATAAGTTTAGATAGAAATTTACAATTAAAATTAGAAAGTAATCTTTTTAAGTGTTTGAATAAAAGTAAAGAAGAGGATGATTCTAAAAAATATCTACATTCTGCTTTAGTAAGCTTGAAAAAAGTTCTTAATTGTAAAAATATAGACATTCTTTTATATGATGAAAGTAGAAAAGTATTTAATCCATATATAAGTGAAAATGAAGATAATAGTATATTTAAAGGTAATTTAGAGGTATCTATAAATGAAGATATAGAAAATAAAATAAAGT
>NZ_JASCQJ010000032.1:0-40221 GCF_033043255.1 Clostridium lamae
AATTATTTTTATATATCAGAGGTATTTACTTATAATGTTTCATTTAATAATTAACTTATATTGTATATAATAACCTTATATATAGAAAATTAAAGTATATAATTAACTTATGAAAACTATAAAGAAAATAAAAGAAGAAATAATTAATACTATAATCAATGAGATTTATATAATGCAAAAGGGGCTTTATAATTTGTAAAGCCCCTTTTAAATGGTGAATATTTTATTTTATATTTTAATTAAACTCTTTCTTTTTTCTTACTGAATACATCAAATGCTACTGCTATTAAAAGTACTAAGCCTTTTATTGCCATTTGCATATCACTACCTACACCTAGTATTGACATACCATTATTTAGTACACCCATTACTAATGCTCCAATTATAGCACCGATAACAGTTCCTACTCCACCATAAGCTGATGCTCCCCCAATATAACAAGCTGCTATTGCATCTAATTCAAAGTTTAAACCTGATTGAGGAGATGCTGCATTTAATCTTGATGTAAAACTTATAGCTGCTATTGCAGAAAGTACAGCCATATTAACATAAACTAAGAATAAAACTTTATTAGTATTGATACCTGAAAGCTTTGCTGATTTTTCATTTCCACCCATAGCATAAAGATATCTTCCAGGTATTGTTTTAGAAGTAATGATTGTGTAAATTAACACTAAAATACCTATAATTGCAAACATTATTGGAATTCCTTTATATACTGCAAGCCAATAAGTTATTAGCATAGTTGCTCCAACTATTAATGCAACCTTAGCTATACTTAATGGTAATGGAAGAACTTCAAAATTATATTTTAACTTTTCAGATCTATTTTTCAATTCTATATAAACAAATATTGCAGATATTACTAGCCCTACAACAACAGTTGTAATATTTATATTAGTCCCTCCAAATATGTCTGGAAAGAATCCTCCACTTATAGCTTGGAATGACTTTGGAAATGGACTTAAAGTTAATCCTTGAAGTAACTTTACTGTTAATCCTCTAAATAGTAGCATACTAGATAGTGTTACTATAAATGCTGGTATTCTAACATAAGCAATCCAAAATCCTTGCCATACTCCTATTACCACTCCAACTGCTATACAAATTAGAATTGCTGGAAGTACTGGCATTTTATGATTAATTATAAGTATCCCTGCAAGAGCACCGATAAAAGCAACTACTGATCCAACAGAAAGGTCTATATTTGCACTAGATACAATACATAATGTCATACCAATAGCTAAAATAAATACATAGCTGTTTTGTAGAATCAAATTAGTTACATTCATAGGAACTAAAAGTATTCCCTTTGTTAAAATTTGGAATAAAATTATAATAACAACCAATGCTATAAGCATTCCATACTGCCTTACATTGTGTTTAAATACGGTCTTTAACGTTTCACCTAATGTTTTATTAACTTTTACTTCTACTTTTTCATCTACTTGCATTTAAACTACCTCCTTATTACTATCCATTATGCATTTCATTATGATTTCTTGTGACGCTTCCTTACCCGGTAATTCTCCAACTATTCTTCCAGCATTCATTACGTACACTCTATCACATATACCTAATATTTCTGGAAGCTCAGATGAAATAACTAAAATTGACTTCCCAGAGTCTGCTAAGTCATTTATTATCTTATATATTTCATATTTGGCTCCTACATCAATTCCTCTTGTTGGCTCATCTAATATTAATACATCTGGATCAGTAAATATCCATTTACTTAAAACAACCTTTTGCTGATTTCCGCCGGATAAATTTCCTGCCTTTTGTATTATAGATGGTGACTTAATATTAAGCTTCTTTCTAAAGTCTTCTGTTACACCAATTTCTTTATTACCATCTACAAATAGCATTTTACTTATTTTTTTAATTTTTGCTATAGATATATTGTTTTTTATACTATCTATTAAGTTTAGACCAGAATTCTTACGGTCTTCTGTTACATAAGCTAGTCCAGAATCTATAGCATCTCTTATATTATTAATTTTAATTTCTTTCCCATCTTTAATAATACTTCCACTTATATGTCTACCATAAGCTTTTCCAAAAACACTCATAGCAAACTCTGTTCTTCCAGCTCCCATTAAACCTGATAATCCAACTATTTCTCCTCTTCTAATATTTATATTAACGTCTTTAATAATCTTCTTATCATCTATAATAGGGTCATACACATTCCAATCCTTAACTTGGAAAACTACCTCTCCAATTTTAGGTTCATGGATAGGGTACCTATTAGTAAGTTCTCTTCCAACCATAGATTTAATAATATCATCTTCATTGATAGTTCCATCATTTTTCATAGATTTTATGGTTGCTCCATCTCTAAGAACTGTTATATTATCTGCCACTCTTAATAACTCATTTAATTTATGAGAAATTAGAATTGAGGTTATTCCCTCTTTTTTTAGTTCTAATAAAAGTTGTAATAAACTTTCAGAATCCTTATCATTTAATGCAGCTGTAGGCTCGTCAAGGATTAATAATTTAACATCTTTCGCCATTGCCTTTGCTACTTCTACTAATTGTTGCTTACCAACACTAATATTCTTAATTCTTGTATGAACATTCTCTGTTAACTTAACTTTTTTTAACATTTTTGCTGCTTCTATATCTGTTTGTCTCCAATTAATCATAAGACCTTTTGCTCTTTCATTTCCAAGATATATATTTTCTGATATAGATAATTCAGGTATTAATGCTAATTCTTGATGGATTATAACTATTCCCTTTCTTTCACTGTCTTTTATATTATTAAACTTACACAACTCACCATTAAAAATTATATCTCCACTATATGTTCCATAACTATATATTCCACTAAGTACATTCATAAGAGTTGACTTTCCGGCACCATTTTCTCCAATTAAAGCGTGTATCTCTCCTTCTTTTACCTTAAGATTTACATTATCTAAAGCTTTAACACCAGGAAATGTCTTTGTTATATTCTTCATTTCTAAAATGATCTTTTCCATCTATATTCCTCCCTCCTACCTTCATTCTCTACATTGATATGCTATAGCTGAAAGAGATTTAACCTTCAGCTATAGCATATATTTATTCTTTATTTAATGATATCTTTTATTCTATATCTGATGCTTGATAGTATCCGCTATCAATTAACATTTCTTGAATGTTATCAACAGTTACACTTACAGGGTCACATAAGAATGATGGAACAACTTTTGCACCATTATCATATGTCTCTGTATCATTTACTTCAGCTTCTTTTCCATCTACTAAAGCATTTACCATTTCAACTACTTTTTTAGCAAGAGTTCTAGTATCTTTGAATACTGACATAGATTGTTGTCCATTTTTCATTGCAATTACATTTGGTTTATCACAGTCTTGTCCAGTTAAAATTGGATAAGCTTTATCTGCTGAACCATAACCTGCATTTTGAAGAGAAGCAACTACACCTATAGCAACACTATCATTAGATGATAAAATAGCGTCTAACTTTTTACCGCTAGAATAATTAGCTGTAATTATATTATCCATTCTTGCCTGTGCTTTTGCTGAATCCCATCCTTGAGTAGCAACTTCAGTAAATTTAGTTTGTCCACTTGGAACTACTAATTTACCGCTATCTATATAAGGTTGTAATATACTCATTGCACCATCAAAGAAGAAGTTTGCATTATTATCATCTGGTGAACCTGCAAATAATTCGACATTAAAAGGACCTGCTGCATTCTTTAGATCTAATTTTTCTTCTATATATTGACCTTGAGTAACCCCAACTTTAAAATTATCAAATGTTGCATAATAGTCTACATTTTCACTTTGCATTATTAATCTGTCATAAGCTATTACTTTAATATCATTATCAGCAGCCTTGCTTAAAACGTCAGTTAATGCTGATCCATCGATTGATGCTATAACTAATATATTACATCCTTTTGTTATCATATTTTCAATTTGTTGAACTTGAGTATTTACATCGTTGTTAGCATATTGTAAATCAACTGTATATCCTTTTCCTTCAAGTTCAGATTTCATATTAGAACCATCTTGATTCCATCTTTGAAGTGATTGTGTAGGCATCGCAACTCCAATTAAGTTACCCTTTGAATCCTTTCCAGCATCAGAAGAACCACCATTTTCTGTTTTAGCTCCACATCCAATGGCAACTGTCATTAAAGCTGCAGTTAAAGTTAAAGCAATTAATTTTTTAATTCTCATTTTTAACTCCCCTTTTCTTATATAATTTGATTACATATCAAGCATATAATATGTATACGTTTAACTCAATGGAATTACTTGCTTTATTTCTTCATATATTTGCTTAGAATTTTATAATTTTTACTATTATAAAGGCAAAAAAATACTATAAGACTAATGCTTATAGTATTTTTTTGCTATTTAAATTTATATTCCTTTGGAGAATACCCCTCATATTTTTTAAATACCTTACTAAAATAATTGGGATCACTATACCCAACAGTATATCCTATTTCCTTAATACTCATTTCATTTTTCTTTAATAACTCTTTAGCATTTTTAATTCTTACTAAATTTATATAATCAGTTAAGTTACATCCCATAGCTTCTTTGAAACTTCTGCTAAAATAGTAGGGACTTAGATTAAAAGTATTAGCAATATCTTCTAGATTTAAATCTTCCTTTATATTATTAATAATATACTCTTTAACTTTATTAAAAAGTTTAACCTTATCATTATCTAATTCTTGATTTTGTTTATAGGTATCTATTTTATCTATATGAACAATTTCATTTTGATTATTATAATTAATGGCTTTATTGGCTTCTTCATAAGATTGATTCATAAGGTAGATACCATTATAACAATTACCCACTCCAATTTTTACCATAGTATTAAAATGTCTCTCTATTTCTTTCTTTATACTATTAGCAATATTAGTATTTCCTATTATTTCTTCACTTTTATCATTATATTTATCTACTTGAATAAAGCAAACTATATTTTCTGTGAACCTATATGTTCCAATTGATTTATATTTGAACTTTAAAAATTCATTAATATATTCTCCTATTTTTCTTTTTAATATATTGCTATAATTACTTGAAATTATTTTTATACTTATTGCGAAAGCATTATCAAGTTCTAAATTCAAATAATCCATATACATATTATGATCAATACTATCTAAAGTATTATTAATAATGCTATAACTTAATTCATTTTCTAATACACCAATTAAGTTGTTAATTTTCTCTTCATTTTCTATATCAATTTTCCGTTTAGCCTTCTGCTTTTCTACCAATTCAATTGCATTATTTATTTTGTTTATTAAATCAGTTCTAATAAAAGGTTTCAATAAATATTCTTTAACATTTAATTTAACAGCCTCAATTGCAAAATCAAAGTAATCATACGCCGTTAACATAATAAAATAAGTGGTTGGTGCGCTCTTACTTATTTCTTCAATAGCTTTTATTCCATTTATACCTGGCATTTTAATATCCATTATTATTATTTCTGGTCGAATCTGTTCAGAAATTTCAATTGCTTCCCTTCCATTTTTCGCTTGAGCTATAGTTAACTTATCTTTGAAATTTTCTTCTATAAGCTTTATTACTGAATCCCTCTCATATTTCTCATCGTCAGCTATAAGAATTTTTAACATCATAATTCAACTCCTTATTTGGAATTCTCAAAAATATTTTAGTTCCCTGCCCTTCTTCACTACTTATATCGAACATATCTTTTTCACCATACATTATTTCTAATCTATCAACAACACTCTTTACTCCTAGGCCGGTAGTATGTCCAATATGCTCTTTTTCTCCACCTCCACTTTTTATCTTTCTTAATGTATCTTCATCAATGCCACATCCATTATCTTCTATAGTTACTATGCAGTCATTTAATTCCTTAAATATATTAATATTAATATATCCTCCGTCTTCTTTAGGTTCTATTCCATGAATAAATGCATTTTCTACAAATGGTTGCAAAGTCATTCCAGGTACAATTATATCTGTGATATTACAATTTATATTTAAATTAAACGTCAATCTATAATCATATCTAACTTTTTGTATAAATATGTACTGCTTGACCACATTTATTTCATCTGCTAATGTTGCATTTCTCTCCATCATACTCAAACTGTACCTAAGCATTCCTGAAGCGGAAGTTATCAATTCCTCAGTTTTGTATGCATTTTCACTTATAGCTGTTTGATTTATACAATTCAAAGTGTTAAATAGAAAGTGTGGATTTATTTGTGATTGTAACACCTTTAACTGAGATAGCTTCAATGCATTTTCATATTTTAATAATTTCATTTCATCATCTTTAATTTTAGCCTCTAACTCTGCATTTTCTTTAAGAGAATCTATATACCCCTTTAAATTTCTAATCATTTTATCAAATGCCTCATACAAAATATTAATCTCATATATATCTGTTTTTTTCGCTTTAATTTCTTTAAAATTACCCTTTGATACATTTTTTGATGCGTACACTAATACTTGCAATTTATTCAATATATCCTTTATAAAAATAAATGTATAAATAGCAATTATAAATGTTGTTATAGTAATAAATAAACTTACAATTTTATATAGTTCAGCTTCATTCTTTTTGCTCTCATTATAAATGATATTATTTGTTTTAATATAACTTTCATTTAATTTTGTAATAAATGAATTACAGTAGGAAAGCATGTCCTTAGTAGACATATACTGATCATAATATGCATCTATAGCACCGTGCTCAGTAAACAACTGTATTGTCTTATCACCTTGACTTTTATAACTTCTAATTGTATTTGATATATCTCTCAAAATATATCTACTTTCTATGTCAGAAGCTTCTTCTAATGTAGAAAGCTTCTCTATTGACCTAGATATATTGTATTCATATGTTGTCTTAGATTTTAAATCACTAGTTAGAAAATACTCACTAAAATAATTAAAAGATTCGTTTAGCAAGTTTTTAACATCATTAGTTTCATTCAATTTATATAACATAAGGCTATAATTATCATTAATTCTTTTACTCATTATTAATGTTATTATATTACTCGTAACTAATGGAATTATCAAAATAATAGCAAACATTATTATCTTACTTTTTAAACTTTTCATTTTTAATGTTCTCCTTATGTTATTTATACTCATCTATATTTGAATCATTAATCACTAACACGTCTACAAGTTGAATATCTTTAACATTCTTGCCATCAATTATATCTACTATAGTATTTACAGCTTCTTGTCCCATAACATAAGGATTTTGTGCAATAGTAGCACTTATTACCCCTTCTTCTATTAAATCAAGAGTTTCTGGTAATGCATCAAAACATACTATTTTAATTTTCCCAACTAGATTCATATTTTTGACTGCTTTTGCTGCACCTATTCCATCCTGTGCGGATGTGCAAAATAATGCCTCTATACTATTATTATCTGTTAATATTTTCTTAGCAGCTAATTCTGCTTGTAATAAATAAGAATCTGATGATTCAATATTAGTTATTTTTGCATTAGAATTTGCTTCGATATACTCTCTAAAGCCTTGAACTCTTTCAACTTGATTCTTAACTTCAATTCCACCTAATATTATTCCAATATCTCCTTCATTCCCTAATAACCTAAGTAATTCTTTAGCACCAGCTTTTCCAGCATTTACATTATCAGTGCCAACATATGATAAACGTTTACTTTCCTCAGCATCCGAATCTATAGTAACTATAGGTATTCCATTCTCTATTACTTTATTAATAATTGAATTATATTTACTACCATCCTGAACATATGTTATTATTCCACTGACATTAGATGCGTATGCCATTTTAATAAGTCTTAATCCTTCATCTACACTCGCATAATCTGGACCTTGAAATTCTACTATAATATTTTTATCTTTAGCAGCATTTTCAGCTCCTTTTCTAACATCCTGCCAATACGGATTTGAGTACACATGGGAAATTAATACTACTTTCTTTTTTAAATTTTCATCATAATTTTCTTGTTCTCTTAATATATCTTGAACCCTAAAAATTAGAATAAAGAAAATACCTATGAATAATAAATACCTCGTTATAATAAAAATTCTTTTCATATATTTACCACCTTGATATTTCTATTTATATCTTTACATATACATTATACTACAATCATAATATTTTCCATAATAAATATAAAATAAAAATGCACTAAACTGTTATACATTTTCTTAACATTTTAGTGCACCTCATTTTTTATTCATAATTTTCACTCAACTTCTCTATTCTGCAAATATTGATTATACCTTTTTTCCCAATCCATAGCAATTTTTTTATCAATTATTCTAAGATCTTCTATAAAACTTTCTAAAACTCCTACCTTTTCTAATCCTTTCATTAAATGTCTTGGATATTTAACTTTTTTCTTATAACATTGCTTAGGATCTATAACCATTATATTCTTATCATTTGTTATATATATATCTCTACATCTAGCATCTATTTTAGTAAAATTTAGTTTTTTAAATTCTATCATAAGTTTATATAAGAGTTCAGAAATTTCATAGCTAAATCCTTTTTTCTTAATATAATGATCTAATCTATTTCCCCGTATTTTATCTCTCACTATATAAAATTTACCTAAATTATAAATTCTTGGAAAATACTCAGATTTACTTACTTTTTTTAATATTTCTCCTTCTTCCTTGCAACACTTAGCATCTTGAAAAATCTTAATTGCTTTATTACTTGGAAGTTCATAAACTATACCATTATGTCCTTCACCAAGAAAAACTGCTTCCTTAAAAAGTTTTTCAGTTTCATCATCAAAATCTGCTGAATAACAATATGTTCTAGGCATATTACTCTCCTATAAAAATACTACTACTATATACTATTAATTTTTTATATTTTTTATAACATCTTTATTTAGTTAATTTATATAATTTAAATCACAAAAAAGAAACCTTGAATATAAGGTTTCTCTATTATTTCCTATCTCTCATCGCCTATAAATATTAATCCTAATGTACCAGGCCCACCGTGAGTCCCAATAGCCGCTCCAATAGAACTTATTATTACATCCTTGACATTAAATTCTTTTAATATCATTTTCTTGACTTCTAGAGCATCTTCAAGACAATCTGCATGGCAAATGAATATATTTTGTTCTTCGATATTTTCTCCCTTAACCTTCATTTGTTCTACTAAACTTCTTAAAGCTTTTTTTCTTCCCTTAATTTTTTCTGTAGCTACTACATTACCTTCACTATCTATCTTTAGAGTTGGTTTAATACCAAGTAAACCACCAACCATTGCAACAGCTCCTGGAATACGTCCACCTCTTTTTAAATGATTTAAATCATCCACTGTAATAAGATGAATTACTTTTCTTTTTATGGATTCTAAATAATCTACAATATCTTCAATAGATGAGTTATTTTTTATCATTTCTACAGCCTTATATATTAATACACCTTCACCTACAGAAGCACATAAAGAATCTACAATATATATTTTAGCATCTGGATGTTCTTCTAGCACCATATTTCTAGCAGTAACTGCACTACTTATAGTTCCACTTAAAGCTGATGATACACCTATATAAAGTACAGTTTTCCCTTGCTCTACATGCTTTGTAAAAATCTCATGAAATGTTCCTACATTAATTTGTGTAGTAGTAGGCATAGCCCCTTCTTTCAAAGCTTTATAGAAATATTCATGATTTAAAGTTTGTCCTAAATCATCTTTTATAAACTCTCCATTTAAGTTAACCATTAATGAGGCGAAATCAATATCATTTTCTCTTATATAATCAATAGATAAATCACATGCCGAATCAGTAATCAATTTTATATTCATATATTCCAACTCCTATAAATAATAATTTCAATTTTATTGATATTATAACTTTGTTCGATTTTAATGTCAAATCTTTTGATAATCAAAATAATATTCCAGTATTCATTTTATAATCAAACTATGTAATCCCATTATTAATATGTTAATAATTAAACTAAGTATTTTCTACCTTCATTATGAATAATAAAAAATCAATATTAATATATGCGATTAAAGTTATTATTTAGTAATATTTTTACTCCATTTTAGAATAAAAGATTGCTTTAAATTAATTTCATCCTTTATTTGGAAATATTTATTGACAAAAAAATATCAAGGTATTATACTTATAATAAAATAAGATGTTGACCTCTAATTTAAGGAGGATATTATTGGACGTTTAAAAGATAAGGTCTCAATAATCACAACTAGAAATTCAGTAGGATATCGCAGATACTATTCTATTTTTAGCAAGTGATAAAAACCACGTAATTACAGGTCAATCAATAATTTGCGATTTTGGTAGCACTCTATAAATTTCATATTTAGCTTTAAATAAAAATAGTTAAATATAAATTTTAGATAAATCTATAAAGGAACTATTGCACATTTGTTAAAATATTTGCGAAAGCTCCTTTATTTTCCCCAAAACTCAAATAATAATAAAGGGGCACTTATATAAAGTGTCCCTTTTATCTATATTTCTATTTGTTTACTATTAAACATTCTCCAGTCATTTCAGCTGGTTTTTCAAGGCCCATTTCATTTAACATTGTTGGTGCTATATCTGCTAGCTTACCTTCTTTTAATTCTCTTCCTTCAGTATTATTTGATACCCATAGGAATGGAACTGGATCTGTTGTATGAGCTGTAAATGGATTTCCTGTTGAGAAATCAATCATTGTTTCTGCATTACCATGGTCAGCAGTTATAAATAGTGTTCCATCTTTTTCTAATACTTTATCTGCTACTCTTCCTAAGCATTCGTCAACAGTTTCTATAGCCTTAATAGCTGCTTCCATAACACCTGTATGTCCAACCATATCAGGGTTAGCATAGTTTAATATAACCATATCATATTTATCTGAATCTAATCTATTAATTAATTCATCTGTTACTTCATAAGCACTCATTTCTGGTTTTAAATCATATGTCGCTACCTTTGGAGATGAAATAAGAGCTCTATCCTCACCTGGATTTTCCTTTTCTACTCCACCATTGAAGAAGAATGTAACGTGAGCATACTTTTCTGTTTCAGCAATTCTTAATTGATTTAATCCCTTGTTAGAAACATATTCACCTAAAGTATTTGTTATACTTTCTGGTCTGTATGCAACATTTACTCCTTCTAAAGTTTTATCATATTGTGTCATCGTAACAAATGTTAAATTTAGCGTTTCTCTATTAAATCCAGTAAATTCCTTATCGTTAATAGCTCTAGTTATTTCTCTAGCTCTATCCGGTCTGAAATTGAAGAATATTACTGAATCTCCATTTTTAATCATTCCATCTTTATCTATAACAGCTGGTAAAACAAATTCGTCTGTTTTATTGTCATTATATGAATTTTCTATTGCTTCAACTGCTGATACTGCTATTTCACCTTTTCCAAGTACCATTGCATTGTAAGCAAGTTCAACTCTTTCCCATCTATTATCTCTATCCATAGCATAGTATCTTCCAGCTACAGTAGCAATCTTACCTACACCAATTTCTTTCATGTAATTTTCAAGTTCAACAATAAATTCTTTACCTGATGATGGTGGAACATCTCTTCCATCCATAAAGCAATGAACATATACTTTTGTTAATCCTGCTTCTTTTGCTAAGCTTAATAATCCTTTTAAGTGATCAATATGTGAATGAACTCCACCATCTGATAGTAATCCCATTAAGTGAAGTGCAGAATTATTTTCTTTAGCATTTTGAATTGCTAAAGTTAAAGCTTCATTCTTAAAGAATCCACCTTCATTGATTTCTTTAGTTATTCTAGTTAATTCTTGATATATTATTCTTCCAGCTCCAATATTTAAGTGTCCTACTTCAGAGTTACCCATTTGTCCATCAGGTAATCCTACATATAAACCACTAGCTTGTAATTGAGTATGTGGATACTTTGCCATTAATCTATCAAAATTCGGTTTATTTGCTGCTTCAACAGCATTTCCATCAGACTTTGGAGCTATTCCAAATCCATCTAATATCATTAACATTACAGGTTTCTTCGCCATAATTCCCTCCAAGTTTTTTATTCAAATCTATGTTTGACAATATTCTAATATTATCTTTCTTAATTTCTAGCTATATTATACTATAATTAGTGTCTTTAAACAATAAAAGTGCCTTAGAGGTAAACCTTTGCAAAAAAAATATTTTAACATCAAAAAAACATATTTTCGGATATTTTTTAAAAATTTTAAATTCTTTTACCCATTATTATAATCTCTGAAATAGCAAATTCTTCTTTATTACTAAACTCTATAATAACTTCTTTTGTATTAGATTCATTTTCCATATAAAGAATATCAATTATATAAATGCAAAAAGCTAGACATGTTTTAAATACATTTTTAATATATTTTAATACACTCTAGCCATGATTTACTTAAATAGAATCTTATGAAATTTATATCTAAATAAAATATAAATTATGAAAAGTTAGTATATTTAATATGCTAATTAAAAAGCTTTCTCTTAATTACTTTTTAAATTTACTAATTCATTATTAACTTGTACAATAGCTTTATTTTTAGCTAACATAATTACTCCAGATACCATAAATATAATCGCTGAAATGAAATCCATTAATAGATAACAAATTATAGAGGAAATTATTAACCAGATACTCTTCTTTTTTTCAACTGTAGTATACCTTAGACTTTTATAAATAAATAAATTTATAAAACCCATAAATATAAAAATAAATCCAATTGTTGTTGATAATATATATACATTATCTAAAAGTAGCTGAATTGAAGTAATATCTACTTGTGAAAGATTATCTAGTCCTACTCCTTTAGTCTTTATATATGTGGCATAGATAAATATAGTAGTAAATCCAGATAGCAATTGCCATATTGAACCTATAAGTACCATATTTCTTTCAAACTTTCTATTTATTCCTTTCATATTATTCCTCCATTTTACAATATATATTAGTGCAATTGGTATTTATAAATACTAATTACACTAACTCATCTTATATAAATATTAGCTTTATTTAGTATCTGGTGTCCATCTGCCTTCATTTATCGCCTTTATAATACCTACATCAACCTTTGGATTCCTAGCATAAGTAAGTAATCCATTTATTTCTTGTTCAACATCAGTTAATTGAGTATAACAAAATCCCTGAATCAAATCTGATTTTAGCATTGGATCTATTACATTGTAGTATCTTAAAATGAAATCTTCATCTGATGTTGCAGCAGAATATCCCCATCCTTCCCATTCACTTTTTTGATAAGAAATTCCACCCATTTCAGAAATAATAATTGGCTGTCCATCATACTCCCATCCTTTTGCAAACATACCTCTTCCTGAATGTTTTGTTTTTAAGATATTAGGTAAACAAGAATATCTCTCTGTTAAAACTTCATTTCTATATTCATAATCATGAATTGTAAGAAGGTCTGTTTTGGTATGCTCCCATCCATCATTAGAAATAACAACTCTTGTTTGATCTAAGGACTTTGTTAACCAATACATAGCTGCTGAATGAGCTTGTTGTTCTTTGTTGTTCATTATTGAATCTACTCCCCAAGATTCATTTAGAGGAGTCCATGCAACTATTGAAGGATGATTATAATCTCTTTCAATCATTTGAATCCATTCATCATTCAGCATCTTAACATATCTTCTTGAATATACATATGCATTAGCAATTTCTCCCCAAACAAGTAATCCTAATTTATCTGCCCAATATAAGAATCTTGGATCTTCTATCTTTTGGTGTTTTCTTACACCATTGAAACCCATTTGTTTACATAACTCAATATCTTTAATGAAATCTTCATCTGTTGGCGCTGTAAGTAATGATTCTTCCCAATATCCTTGATCAAGTAATAGTTTTTGATAATATGGTCTATTATTTAACATAAAGACACCATCTACTATTTCAACTTTTCTTAATCCGAAATATGATTTTACTGTATCAATAATAGAATTGTTCTTATAAATACTAAATGTAATATTGAAAAGAATCGGATTTTCTGGACTCCACGCTAAAGATTCCTGATGATTCCAATCTAATGTTAACTCTTGATTCAAACCAAAAGCTCTCTTTTCTCTTTTACTCATTAACGATATTTTATCATTAACTATAACTGTATCTTTAACTGATATTTCTACACCTAATGTAATATCAGTAATATCACCTTCAACTTCATATTCAGCTAAAACCGTCTTTTTATCTAAATCTGGAGTAAGCCATACTTTCTTTAAATATACTTCGTTTACTGGCTCTATCCAAACAGTTTGCCAAATTCCTGTAGTTCTAGTATAGAATATTCCATGTGACTCTTTTCTCCAGAACTGCTTTCCTCTTGGTAGTTCTAAATCAGTTGCATAATCTTCAACTCTTAAAACAATTAAATTATCTCTTTCTTTTATAACATTTGTTATTTCTACTGAAAAAGGTACATGACCACCTTCATGCGTAAATAAATGTTCTCCATTTATCCATAAATCCGCTTTATAATCAACAGCACCAAAATGTAATATATTTCTTTTATTCTTCATAACTTCATCTAAATCAAAAGTTTTTGAATACCATACTATATCGTGAAATTCCTTAATATTTATTCCTGAAAGTTCAGTCTGGTACGCATAAGGAACCACTATACTTCTACCTAATTGTAGGCTCTTGTACCATTCATCCTTTACCCCTACATTACCATCATCAAAATCAAATGCCCATTCACCATTTAAGTTAATCCAATCTTCTCTTATAAATTGTGGGCGTGGGTATTCATTTCTTGGTATATTCACTGTCATATTTATTCCTCCTAAATTCTAGCCTTTAACTCCTGATTGTAAAGACAATCCTTCCATAAAATATTTTTGTGCTACTAGATATAAAATTAGTGTAGGTAACATCGCTAATATTGTTACCGCCATTAAGTGAGCTACTTTTATGCTATAACCAGCCTGCAAAGTTCTTAAACCTGCTGTTAATGTCAGTTTATGAGTATCATTCATAATGATCGTTGGCCATAAGAAATCATTCCAAGAACCTGTAAATGAGAATAATCCAACTATTATTAATATAGGCTTACATAATGGTAATATAATCTTAGTATAAATTTTCAATGAACCTGCACCATCAACTCTAGCTGATTCATCGTACTCTTTTGGAATTCCCATCATAAATTGTCTTATTAAAAATATATTAACTACGCCTCCAAGCCCAGGGAAAATCAACGCCCATACTGTATTTACCCAATTCAAACTATCCATTATTTTATATAATGGAATCAAATTTACAATAGATGGAAACATCATTGTCATTAGCAAAAAACTAAAAATAGTATTTTTGCCTTTAAAGTTTAATCTTGAATATGCATAAGCTGACATTGAACTAATTATTATCGCTAAAATAGTATGAGATATAGAAACAAAAAGGGAATTAGAAAACCACTTAATTATAGGCGTAACAGTTGTATCTGATAATACATCAATATAATTTTCAACTACCCATTTTGCAGGTAAGATGCTAAATCCAATTGTTTGTACTTCTACCTCTGACTTAAATGATGTTAAAAGGGTCCAAACTAATGGTACAATCCAAACTATAGCGAGTACTAAAATTAATAAAAAGCATGCTATTTTTTTATAATTAAACTTTTTTTTCTTAATCTTTCGCTCCATATTATCT
Organism: Clostridium lamae; assembly: GCF_033043255.1. Lineage (NCBI taxonomy): Bacteria > Bacillati > Bacillota > Clostridia > Eubacteriales > Clostridiaceae > Clostridium > Clostridium lamae. The sequence continues at coordinate 15,673 of NZ_JASCQJ010000032.1, forward strand.
CCCTCCTTCATTTACGCTATAGGTAGCATTAGCAAATTTCTTATTCAATTTTTTATTCATCTTTCTTTGTTTTTTTTCTAAGGCTGCATCATCATCCTTTGACAAAATAGCTTGTAAAATACAAATAAATAAAATGCAAATACCAAGCAATACAGCCATTGCTGAAGCCATGCCTGCTAATGAATTTCCTTGTCCAAATCCTAATTCTCTAATGTACATTAATAAAACTCTATTGGCACCATTGGGGCCACCATTATTAAACATTAAAGGTTGTCCATATATATTAAATTGTGCGATTGTTGTCATAACTAACGTATATAAAATTTGATTTTTTATTGATGGTAAAGTAATTTTAAAAAACTGTTTAACATGTCCCGCTCCATCTATAGAAGCCGCTTCATAATAATCCTTTGAAACACTTGCAATAGCTGCTTGATAAATTACCATATTACCACCAATACACCACCAAACAGTTATAATAACTAATGCTATCCAATACCAAGGGAATGTGCTTCCCCAATTTATATCTAAATTAGTAATATTATTAACTAATCCAAATGTTTTATTAAACATAAAATTCCACGCTAACATTACAGCTGAAATTGAAAGTAATCCTGGAACATAAAATACAGATTGAAAAAATTTATAGCCTTTAGGCTTATTATTTAGAAGTACAGCAAATAATAACGGAATTATAATGCAGAAAGGAATTGTTAAAACTGAAAATATAAATGTATTTTTTAAACCATTCCAAAATTGTTCATAAAAAATTGATTCGCTATTTAGTAATATTTCATAATAATTCTTAAAACCTACCCATTGGGGATCTGTATATATATCCCATTTAGTAAATGAAACATATATACCAACTACGGCTGGAATTAAGAAGAATAGAAGAAAAAGAACTAGATGTGGTGCTATAAATGAATATGCAGCTAGATTCCTCTTTTTACTCATATTTACCTCCTATATAGTATTTTTGTTTAGAACCTTTGGCTATAATATCAGCCAAAGATTCTAAACATATAATTATTTATACCACTAACTATTGTGCCATTTGAATTTTTTCGCTAGCTTCTTTTTGCATAGCCGCTGCAGCATCTTCTGGAGTCATTCTTCCAAAAGCAGCTTCAAACACTACCTTATCTAAAGCTTCTACAGCATTTCCATAGTATTTATAATCATATAATTTCAATTTACTTGAATCTTCTAATACAAATGCTTGTGGCATTGCTTTGAATTCTTCATTTTCTCTAATTGCATAATTTGCTGGTACTTGTCCTGCTTTAGCCCATTCTAAACTATTTTCGCCGATCCAATTTACAAATTCCATAATTCCCTTTGCTTTTTCATCTGTCATTTCTTCATTTTTAAGCATTACGAACTGGTGTGAAGAACTCCAATCCTTTTGATTATTCGCATCCATAGTTACCATATGAGTCATTCCCCAATTTATATCTATACCAGCAAGAGAATTTTGCATCCATATTCCTTCTGGCCAGAATACTAATTGACCTGATCTAAATAATTGTCCTGGATCATCGCCATCTTGTGTAGCTATTTTATCTTTTACTAAGCTATCTAACTCAGTAAATATTTCTATAGCTTCTGGTGAATCAAGGTTAACTTCTGTTCCATTTGTTGTAATATCACCATTTATTTGAGCTAAGAAAGATAAATATTGAATTCTCATCCATGTTAGTCCAAAAGCTGCTATATTATCAGCAGATGATTTTTTCCCAACTTCTTTTACTTCATCAAGAGTTATAACTCCATCATCTAATACATTAGGACCATATTTCTCTAAAAGATCTTTATTATAGTAAGTTGCAAGTGAATGTACATCTAGAGGTATGCTATATTGTTGATTATTTATAGTCCCCATTGCCCAAGCATTTTCAACATAATTAGCTTCTTTAACAACATCACTAGATTCTATATATTGATTTAATGGTTGTAGTAAATCCTTTTCTGCAAATAGAGCAAGTCTTTCAGCATGAACTATGGTTACGTCTGGTACATCCTTACCTGAGCCAACAACTGTAGGTATTTTTGTATACATATCATCTGCTTCTATAGGCATATGTTTTACTTTATATTCGGGATTTGTTTTATTATAATCATCTATCATTTTAGTCATATTCTCTCCATCAGCTCCAGTAAAAACTGACCAAAATACTATTTCTTTGTTCCCTCCAGAACTACCACCAGATGAGGTTTCTTCTGAATTACCACAAGATACTAAACCAAATGACAAAATTCCAGCTAAAATAATACTTAAAACTTTTTTCCTTTTCATAAAATCCTCCCCCTTTTAAAACAAAATTTTTGTTTATTTCCAGATTTATTATATCATCCAAGTTATACGATTACAATATAATTTTGTAAGTTTTTTCTATTTTTTCACTTCATTTACTCCTATTTCTATATTTTTTATAGATTTTTTAAGTATTTATAGCATTATTTTAGTTTAATTTATTTTTTAGGGTTCATTGATAACTATATTCATTACAAAATTTCTGTTTTAATTCATTTGTTAAATTTAAATCTATATGGTATAATTTATATGGATTTATTTAATATATTTTCAACAAATTATAATTCTTATATAATATTTTGCAATTAGAAAGGAACTATAAAATGAAAAGTTTATCTGTAAATTTTAATGATATCGATAAAATGGCCTCTTACGCTAAAGCCCTATCATCAGAAGATAGAATAAAAATTTTAAAAATAACTGCTAATAGCAATCCTACAGTAAATGAACTTGCTGAAGCACTAGCAATCCCTATTTCAACTACCGCAATGCATGTAAAGGTTTTGGAAGAATGCGGTCTTATATTAACAAGGTTAGAACCCGCTGTAAGAGGTACAAAAAAAGTTTGTTTCAGAAATGTAGATGATATTTTTATAGATTTAAACCTTCAATCAGAAGAAAATAAACACAGATGCCATTATATAAACATGCCAATAGGAGCTTATGTTGACTGTCATATTAATGGAACCTGTGGTATGGCAAACGAAAATTCTCATATTGGAATTTTAGATAATCCTCAAACTTTCTATTATCCAGATCGTTACACCGCACAAATTATTTGGTTTGAAAGCGGATTCTTAGAATATAGATTTCCATTAGATGTATTATCTTTTGGAGAATTAACTAGTTTTGATTTATCTTTTGAATGTTGCTCCGAAGCACCTTCTTACAACTCATACTGGCCTTCTGATATAACAGTATGGATGAACGATGTAGAACTACACACTTGGACATCTCCAGGAGATTTTGGAGGAAGAACCGGAAAGCTGAATCCATCATGGTGGCCTCACAGTTCTAGTCAATACGGGATATTAAGATCTTATAAAATAGATAATAGCGGGACATACTGTGATGAAATGTTAGTTTCCTCCGTTTCTTTAAAAGATATCGATATAGCTAAAGCACCATACTTAACAGTAAAAATAGGAATAAAAGAAGATGCAGAGAATTCAAGAGGTATAAATCTTTTCGGAGAAAAATTTGGAGATTATTCTCAATCGATTTTATTAGGAATTGAATACAATTCTAAAATATAAACAAAACGTAATTAAAGAATGAAAAAATTCTTTAATTACGTTTTCTTTATTTAAATAAAATCAATAAATTCTACATATTTTATAAATACTAATTTGTACTTTAATAAAAAGAGTTATGTATTTATTAACAAAGTTAACATTACACAACTCTTTCGTAAGTTTATATTATTAGTAATTAACTATTTGTGAGAAATCAGCTGCTACTAAGCTAGCACCACCAACTAATGCACCGTCTATGTCAGACATAGCCATTTGATCTTTAATAGTATTTGGTTTAACTGATCCACCGTATTGAATTCTAACTTTATTAGCTACTTCTTCTCCAAACATTTCAGCAACTATATTTCTAATAGCTTTTATTGTATCGTTAGCTTGCTCATTAGTAGCAGTTTTACCTGTTCCAATTGCCCAGATTGGTTCATAAGCAATTACAACCTTTTCAGCTAATTCTTTTGATAATCCTTCTAAATCAGCTTTAATTTGAGCTCCAACAACTTCATTAGTTGTTCCATTTTCTCTTTGCTCTAAAGTTTCTCCACAGCAAAGAATTGGAGTTAAATTGTGAGCAAATGCAGCCTTAACTTTCTTATTTAAAGCTTCATCAGTTTCATTGAAGTATTCTCTTCTTTCACTATGTCCTAATACAACATAGCTAACTCCCATAGCTTCTAACATTCCTGGAGCAACTTCACCAGTGAAAGCTCCTTTTTCTTCAAAGTGCATGTTTTGAGCAGCAACTTTAATATTTGATCCGTGAGCTGCTTTTAATACAGCATCTAAACAAACAAAAGTAGGACATACTACAACATCACATGTAGCATTAGCTACTAATGGTTTTAATTCTTCTACAACTTTTACAGCTTCTGCTGGAGTATAATGCATCTTCCAGTTTCCAGCTATTATTGGTTTTCTCATTTAAAATCACCTCTTATTTTTAATGGGAAGAATGAAAGAGTGAAAGAATGAAAAAATTAAGGTAGTTATTCAGCTAAAGTTGAATAATTATCTTTTTTATTTTCTTAATCCAGCTTTGTCTGGATTATTTCCATAATTCTTTCATTTATATTTAAAAGTTCACCTTTTAAATATAACTTTCATTTTTCATTCTTTAATTTCATAGTACAGCTAAGCTGGACTATCTCCTTAATTCTTTCATTCTAGTTAAAAGTGCAACTTTTAACTAGAATTTTCATTTCTTCATTTTTTCATTAAACAAATAAGATTTATATTATTTGTTGTTAAGTGCTTCTATTCCTGGTAAAGCCTTACCTTCTAAGAATTCTAGAGAAGCTCCACCACCTGTTGAGATGTGAGTCATTTTATCTCCAAATCCTAAGATATTAACAGCTGCAGCTGAGTCTCCTCCACCGATAACTGTTGTAGCATCTGCATCAGCCATAGCCTTAGCAACTGCGATTGTTCCTTTATTGAAGTTTTCGAATTCGAATACTCCCATTGGTCCGTTCCATATAACTGTTTTAGCATCTTTAATTGCATCTGCATATAATGTTTCAGTTTTAGGTCCGATATCTAATCCCATACTTCCTGCTGGTATGTTTTGATCTTCAGTAACTACAGGCTCTACATCTTTGAATTCTGTAGAAACTCTGTGGTCAACTGGTAATAAGAATTTAACTCCCTTTGCAGCTGCCTTTTCAATCATTTCTTTAGCGTATTCAATTCTATCTGCTTCTACTAAAGATGATCCTACTTCATATCCTTGAGCCTTTAAGAATGTATAAGCCATTCCACCACCGATAATTAATGTATCAACTTTTTCTAATAAATTATTGATAACAGCTATCTTATCTGAAACTTTAGCTCCACCTAATATAGCAACGAATGGTCTAACTGGATTATTAACAGCTTCACCTAAGAATTTTAATTCTTTTTGAATTAAGTATCCACATACAGCTGTATCTAAGAATTCAGTAACACCAACTGTTGAACAGTGAGCTCTGTGAGCTGTACCAAATGCATCATTTACAAATATATCAGCTAAAGAAGCTAATTCTTTTGAGAATTCTTCTACATTCTTAGTTTCTTCTTTTCTGCATCTTGTATTTTCTAATAATACAACATCGCCATCTTTCATAGCTTCTACAGCTGCTTTAGCATTTGCACCTACAACTTCTTCATCTCTTGCAAATACTACTTCTTTGTTTAGCATTTCACTTAATCTCTTAGCAACTGGAGCTAATGATTTAGATGCATCTTTTCCTAAGTGTGAACAAAGGATAACTCTTGCACCATTATTTATTAAGTAATTGATAGTTGGTAATGCACCATTTAATCTGTTTTCATCAGTTATAACTCCATCATTTAGTGGAACATTGAAGTCACATCTTACTAAAACCTTTTTACCTTTAACGTCTATATCTTCGATAGTTTTCTTATTAAAGCTCATTGATTTCACCTCTTAATTTATTTTTATATTTATAAAAACAGAAATTATTTGCTTAATTTAAAATTGGCCTGGCCTCATAGATTTTCTATAAAACCAGACCAAATTTTTATTACTTAAATTAAAATATTTACTTAACTTTTAATTATCTAGTTACGAAGTATTTTAAAGTTCTGATTAATTGGTTAGTGTATGACATTTCATTGTCGTACCAAGCAGCAACTTTAACTAATTGATCATCACCAACAGTCATAACTTTTGTTTGAGTTGCATCAAATAATGAACCAAAAGTGATTCCGATTACGTCTGATGAAACTATTTCATCTTCAGTGTAACCAAATGATTCGTTAGCAGCAGCCTTCATAGCAGCGTTGATTTCTTCTACTGTAGCTTTCTTATCTAAAGTTACAACTAATTCAGTTAATGAACCAGTAACAACTGGAACTCTTTGAGCACCACCATCTAATTTTCCTTTTAATTCTGGAATAACTAAACCAATTGCTTTAGCAGCTCCAGTTGAATTAGGAACGATGTTAGCAGCAGCAGCTCTACCTCTTCTTAAATCATTTTTGCCGTGAGGACCATCTAATGTGTTTTGATCATTAGTGTAAGCGTGGATAGTTGTCATAAATCCTTTTTGGATTCCGAACTTATCGTTTAATACTTTAGCCATTGGAGCTAAACAGTTTGTAGTACATGAAGCACCTGAAATTACTGTTTCAGTACCATCTAATATATCATTATTTACATTGAATACAACTGTCTTTAAATCTCCAGTTGCAGGAGCTGAAATAACAACTTTCTTAGCACCAGCTTGTAAGTGTAAGCCTGCTTTTTCTTGAGAAGTAAAGAATCCAGTACATTCTAAAACTACGTCAACATTTAATTCTTTCCATGGTAAGTCAGCAGGATTTCTTTCTGCAGTAACTTTAATTTCTTTTCCGTTAACTACGAAAGCTCCTTCTTTAACTTCGATTTCTCCATTGAATCTTCCTTGTGAAGAATCATATTTGAATAAGTGAGCTAAAGTCTTAGCATCAGTTAAGTCGTTGATTGCTACCACGTTAAATTCTGGGTTTTCAATCATTAATCTTAATGCTAATCTTCCTATTCTACCAAAACCATTAATTGCTACATTTACCATTTGCAATTACCTCCTAAAAAATAGTTATATTTAAAATTTTAAAAATTTTAAGCTTATTTATTGTGTTCTTTAATATATTCCACAATACTTCTGCCAGCTGCTTCATCTGTTACTAAAATCGCATTATGATTATTCATCATAGTAGCAATAATAGCATCAACTTTATTTTCCCCAGCTGCCACAGCAATATGTGTGTTAATTTTTCTTGCTTCATTAATATTTATTCCAATAGAAGTATTTTCTGATACTACATGGGAATCTTTATTAAAATAACATCCAAAAGCTTCACCAACAGCTCCAAGAGCTTTTAATTTATCATACTCTTCTTTTGAAACATCTCTTTTTTCAGCCATAACCAAAGCTTCACCAATACCATATATTAATATATCTGCTTTATGGATATTGTCTATTACTTCTTTTATTTCTCTCTCCTTTAATAAGGTATCTAAAAGATTTAAGCTAAGATTTTCTGGAATATGAAGCAATTTATAAGAACCATTTATTTTTTGCGCTAAAAGCGCTGCTAATGTATTTGCTTGTATTTCAACCTTTCTTCCCATACCACCTCTTGCAGGTACTACTAGTATATTTGAAAGGTTATTTATTTTTGGTACAGCTTCTACAAATTCTTTAATAGTATTTCCGCCTGTTATAGCTATTATGTTATTATTTTTTACTATTGCTTTCAAACAATTTGCTGTAGCCTTACCTATTTCCTTTAGTATAGTCTTATTTTTCTTTACATCTCCAGGAACAATTATTACATCTTTTAATCCAAGGAAAGATTTTATATTTTTTTCAATATCTGATAATCCTTTTATCTCATGAATAAAATCTTTAAGTCTATCTACAACTTCTTTTCCTTCTTCAGTTACTGTCATACCCGGAGTATTTATTTCAATTAAATTTTGAGTTTTTAAGAAATTAATCTCATTTCTCACTATTCTCTCACCAAGATCTAATTGATTTGCTAAGACACGTCTTCCAATAGGCTGATGGTAATATATAGTTCTAAGAATACTATATCTTTTATCTAGGAGCTCTACAAGTTCAGGAACTACTTTTTTTTGTAAAGACAATATTTCCTGCACAGTCACCCCTCCTTTGGTCTAAAAAAGTCCCACGTATTATTAAAACGTCCCACATTTATTATTATAAAACACTTCTATAGATTTTAAAAGCATTTTCTTTAAAAATTCCCAAAAAATTTTACAAAATTTTATCATATTACCTCTAAAGAGGAAAGTTATTATATATTAAATTTAACATTAATAACTTTCCTCTTTTATATATCTTTTATTCTATTCTTCTTCTCTTACTAGAAGATTTTATTCCAATCTCTTCTCTATACTTAGCAACTGTTCTTCTTGATATATTTAAATTATTTCTATTTAAACAGTCACATATAACTTGATCTGATAAAGGTTTTCTCTTATCTTCTTCATCTATCATTTCCTTTATTTGCTTTTTGATATTAACTACTGCTACTTCTTCACCATCACCTTTATCTAAGCTTAACCCTGTTGTAAATAATTCCTTTATTTTAATAGTACCAAAACTAGTTAATATATACTTATCCTTAATAGCTCTACTAACTGTAGATTCATGAATTCCTATCATTTCTGCCATTTCCTTTAATGTCATTGGCTTTAAATATTTTTCACCTTTATCAAAATAATCTCTTTGATTTTCTATTACCTTTTCCAATATTTTTAGCAAAGTACTCTTTCTTTGTTCAATACTTTTTATCAGGAACATTGCACTATTTAATTTTTCTTTTACATAGTTTTCAGTATTCCTATCTTCCTTATTATTTAGAATATCTTTATATATATTACTAATAGAGAGCCTAGGTATTACACCTTCATTCATAATAACAAAATATTCACCATCAATTTTTCTAATAGCTGCATCTGGTATGATGTATTTAACTTCATCACCAGTATAAAATCCTCTTGATGGTTTTGGTTCTAATTTTTTTATTATATCTCCTAAATCCTGAGCCTCTTTAGGTGTAATTTTCAAGTTTCTTGCTATTATATTAAACTTATTGTCTGCGATTAAATCTAGATATTCATCAATAATCATTTCTAAATTTTCATCCAATACTCCCTTTTTTATCAGTTGTATCTTTAAGCATTCTTTTAAATCTCTAGCTCCTATTCCATCAGGTTCTAACTCTTGAAGTATCTCTAAAGCCTCTTCTCCTAACTCTATTTCTATATTAAGCTCTTTACATATCTCATCTAAAGGCATGTCCAAATATCCCTTGCTATCTAAATTTTCTATCATATACGACACAATTGCCTTCTTATATTCATCTTCCTCACTTTCAATTAATTGCTCCTGCAAATACTCAGTAAGAGATTCCTTATTTGAAATAAAATTAAAAGGAGATACATCATCCTCTTTATTATACTCTCTATAACTTTGAGATCCATAATTGTCAAACTCTAGATACTTGATCATTTCTTTATAATCAATTTTATCTTCATACTTTTTATCTTCTTGAACAAAATCAAAATCCCCTTCAAGAATAGGATTTTCTAAAAATTCATTTTCTATATACTCTCTTAAGTCATATGTTGACATTTGAAGAAGCTTTATCGAAAGCTGCATTTGCTGAGTCATTATTAACTTTTGTTCTTGAGCAAGATTTAAATTAAAATCTAATTTCATATGTATCACCTTCATTCAATAAAATACAACTTTTACTCTTAACACTACTCATCTTTATTAATAGTATAAGCTTATAGTAAACGTTATATCAAGTGCGAAAGGTCCTTTTATTCAATTAATTCTCAATAATAAAAAAATAAGAGATTATTTTTTAATCTCTTATTGTTATAAATTTATAATTCCATATTATTTATTTATAAAAAATAATCCACATGCTCCTAATCCAGAATGAATACCAACAGAACATCCTGGTGTAGTTTCTATATATCTAATTTCATTTTCATCTAAATATTTTTTAAGTTCGCTTTTAACTTCAGGGCTCTCTATTTCAATTAATATAACTGGCTCATTTTTATCCACATCAGCACTTTCAAATTCTGAAATTATCTTCCTAATTACTTTTTTGTTACCTCTAACTTTATCTTTAGCAACCATCATACCATCTTCAAAACCTATTATTACCCTAAGTCCTAAAGCAGTTCCTATAACACCTGCTGTCTTTGAAATTCTTCCGCCTCTAACAAGATTTTCTAAAGATTCAAAGCACAATGATGCATTCATTTTAGGTATCATTTTCTCAATTTCTGTTTTTATTTTTTCTGGACTAAAGCCCTTATCTCTAAACTCACATGCTTTTAAGACAAACAAACCCTGTGCCGACGTTATAACTTGTGTATCTATTATAGTTATATCATCAGAACCAATAATATCTTTTGCAATACATGCTGAATTATATGTTCCACTCATATTTGAAGACATAAGTACTGCTACAACTTTATATCCTTCATCTAAAGCATTTCTAAAGTATTCCTCAAATCTATTTGGTGTAATCTGTGCAGTAGTTGGTAAAATTTCCTCTTTTTCAATTTTATCCAACATTTCTTTTAAATTAATTTCTTCTTTATCTTTATAACTTTTATCTCCAAAATTAATTAATACAGATAAAATATCAATATTATTCTTTTTAATTAATTCTTCTGGAAGATCTAAACAGCTATCTGTCAAAATTTTGATTTTTTCCATTTTTATTCCCCCTAATTATTTCATTTCAGGAAAACCAATCTGTCTTAACGCTTCATAGGCAATTATTGCTACTGTATTAGAAAGATTTAAGCTTCTAGTGCTAGTTTTTATCATAGGAACTCTTATTCCTTCATGGGCATTGTGTACCTCTTCTGGAACACCTGCTGATTCTCTACCAAACATTATAAAATCTCCTTCTTTAAAGGAAACTTCATCATAGTGCTCTCCACCATGAGTTGTTGCTAAAAATATTCTTTTATCTCCATATTTTTTTATAAACTCTTCATAACTTTCATGCATTTCAAGTTTTAGTTCACTCCAATAGTCTAAGCCAGCTCTCTTAACTTGTTTATCATCTATCTTAAACTTCATTGGTTTAATTAAATGTAATGTTGAATTAGTTAAAACACAAGTTCTTGCAATGTTACCTGTATTTTGTGGGATTTCCGGTTGATATAAAACTATATTTAAATTCATTTTAATGACCTCCAACAAAAAAGTAAGATATAAAAATCTTACTTATTTAACACCATAATAAAAATAATACTATATCAAAACCCATTAGTCAAAGCCATTTATGCTTTATTGTGATAATATTTTATTAAACAATATATAAAATACTATTTTTCCCAAAATCACTGTTTATCCTATCTGTAAAAAACTCTTTTACTTCTTTCATATCTTCATCTTTATATATATATTTACCATACCCAAACTGCCCATACTTGAACTTTCTATCTTCTTCGTTCATTGGTAATGTAGAATCTTTATAAATAGTAAGTATATTATTTTTTGCTCTTTCTGTATATCTATGAGTTATTATTTCAAAAGTTATTTTTTCACCATTAAATTCTGCCTTTACTTTATCTAATAATTTATTATAATCTTCTTTCCAACCTTCATATATAAATACAGGAGCTACTAAGAATCCTACACTATATCCATCTACTTTTACTTTTTTTGCAGCCTCTATTCTTTTATCTGCACTATCAGTTCCATGTTCGTATTTTCTAATTATTTCTTGTGCATTTATACTAAATCTTATTTCTGTATGGTTATTGTGATTTAAACCTATAAATGGATCTACATCTGAATATTTACTAACAAATCTAAATGCTGTATGGTCATTTTGACCAAAAGCTTCTATTGCCCTACTTAATCCATGTGTATATCCTTCAACAGGAATCGGATCTGATGTAGCAGAACCTTCGAATATAGTTACATAAGGTAATCTTTCATTAGCATATTCAAAAGCCTTATTTAAAATATCATCTATATCTACATAAACTTTTACATAAGGTCTTTTTCCAAGTTGGGTATTTAAATAGCAATACTCACACATCCCCATACAGCCACTTACTAACGGTAATTGATAATGTGCCGAAGGTTTACAACTTTGAAATTTTGCATTTCCTTTAACGCCAACCACTAAAGTCCTTTTCCCGTCAAAAAACTTTTTAGCAGCATCATCTTTTGGCCCATTTAATCTTCCTGTTTTATTAACTTCAATTTGTATGCCTTGCTTTTTGAAGTTATTATAGAGTTCTTCTCCTAGTGAAAAATTTAATGCTTTTTCTTCAAATACTACTTTTTGTGGTACAAACATAATATCACCTCTTAGTTATTATGCTTATATATATAATTATCAATACTAGTATTTACACGTTAAAAATTTTCTTTAGGGCATTTGAAACTCCTTCTTCTTTGTTACTATCTGTAATGTAATCTGCTAATGCTTTAACTTGATCTATAGCATTGCCCATTGCAACTCCTAGACCAGCATATTCAATCATTGATATATCATTTTCATTATCACCTATACATACTATTTCTTCTCTTTTTATTCCATAGTAATCAGCTAATGCTTTTACAGCTCTACCTTTTGATACCCCTTTATGATTAATTTCTATACTTCTCGAACCTGCTCCAAAATACACTATATCTTTAAATTCATTTAATTCTTTTTTTAATTTATCAATTTTATCTGGGTCTAAAGAAAATGCTATACACTTAGTAATTTGACCATTAGTTCTTTTAAAGAACTCTTTCCATTCTTCTAATTTACTTATAATATAATATTTTATTTTTAGATTCTCATATCCTGCTTGCTTAGTCATATATAACTTGGTTCCAAACTTAGTAATTTTATCTCCACAATAAATTCCATCTAATGTGTAAAAATGAAAGAAAAAGTCCATTTTATATAATAATTCAATAAGTTTTATACACACTTCAGTTTTTATAGGATTTTCATATATAACTTTATTACTATGCTTATCCCTAACAATCGCTCCATTAGCAGCAATAACAGGCGATTCTACACCTAAAAGATGTGAATAATAAGCTGCATTATTGTATATTCTTCCAGTAGTAACTACTATTTCAACACCTTTGTTATGTATTTTTTTTATAACTTCCTTACTTTCTTTAGATATTCGTTTCCTTTTACCAAGTAAAGTTCCATCCATATCTATACAAACCATTTTGTATGTCATAAAAAACTCCTTTGCTACCTTAATATATTATATAATATCATTTACAAAAGTATTCTACAATAAACTTAGACTCAAATAAAAACAAAAAACATTTTACAAAAAGTAAAATGTTTTTTGTTATAATTACTATTATTGATTTGGTGTTTGCTCAGCCTCATCAGTAGTTTCTTCATTTGCATTTTCTTGATTTTGAGTATTTTCTTGAGGTTTATTTTCTTCCTTTTTAGGCTCTTCCTTTTTCTTAGTTCCTTTTTTAACGATAGTATCAGTTGTCAAGTACACATCAGTAGCAATGAATTCTCTATCTACTTCAACTCCATTTTCATAAGTAACTTGGTAAGAACTTGCCTTATACCCAGTCATTCCATATGATACTACTTTTTCTGTTCCTACTTCCATAGTAGCATCATCTTCATATTTTTTTGGTGCATTATATGTTTCATGAATTTCATTCACAAGGTCATATGTTTTGTTTCCCATAGCTTCCACATTACCATAGATAGAAAAGTTCACAACTCCTCCACTAACATAACCTTGTATATATATTGGAAAATCGTAAGTATTAACAAACTTATAATCTATTACTCCATTAGCAACCGTAGCATCTAATCCTGGTTCAGAATATGAAACTGTTAATGAGTGGTTCATTCTCTCAGTAGATCTAATATTTGCTCTCATAACAGCTCTATATAAAGTTGTTGATACTTGACAAATACCACCACCATAATCAGGCACTATTTTATTTCCTATATACGTATTAGCCTTTTCATATCCTTTATCCGGAGTTGTATCTCCTATTAAAGCATTATAGCTGAACTCTTCTCCAGGCATAACTATAGTTCCATTAATTGTTTCAGCAGCTATTTCCATATTTCTAACTCTACCATCACCAGTGTTAGTATAATTACTACTATAACTACTAATTCTTCCAGTTATCTTTTCTAAATCAGCTGATTTAATATTAGCTTCTTGTTCCTTTAATTCAAAAGTAAGTTCTACCTCTTTACTTGGATCTCCATTAATATTTTCAATTAATTTATTGTGAAGTTCATTTTTATCTATAGTTTTACCTGATTCTTCTGGAGTTATTGTAATATTTCCTGAGTTTATATTTATAGATGCATTTTTAGGTTCAACATTAATTTCCTCTAAAACCTTATCTTCAAAAGCTATCAAAGCTTCTTCATCATATTTTATTTCGGCACCTAATTCTATTGTCTTATCTCCCTTTATTAAAGAGTTTCTTGCAAATAATCCTTTGTCTTTTCCATATTCAAGCGCTTCATCTACTATTCCTTGTACATCATAAGTAGGATTTAAAGTATCATAAGTTAATTCTATGCTCTTTTCTCCTACTATAACCTTTAGCTTCTTGTCCATAATAACACTTGGTAATTTTTCTTCTAATAAAGCTGTAGCTTCATCTTTATTTAATCCACCTATATTTACACCATATACATTAATTTGGGGATATATTTTGTTTTCCCACGCTGTAACTTTCTTGTTAATTGAAAAGACATATCCTATAATTCCTATAATAACTAATACAAGTACAGTTGCTGCGATAATTAATGTATTTTTATTTATTTTTTTCACCTTCCCCACTCCTCTCTAACTAAGCTTAATATTTCATATGTCATTCATTATTATTATATTATATTTTTTCAATAAAATTAACATAAATATATTAACATTATTTAATTTATTATCAAGAAATATTAACCATAACTTACATATTTATAAAAAAGTATGGAAACTCCATAATATTTTTCAATAATGGAATTTCCATCTATAATACAATACTTATACAACAACTTTGCTTCTTACTTGAGAAGTTTCACCATCATAATCAAAGGCTTCTATCGATATTGTAACTGGTACATTTGTCTTAACAGGTAACTGAGATAATCTTATTTCAAAGCTAGTATCAGCCTTATCAACAGTACCAATCCAGTAACCATTTTCAAAGATATTATATCCTAAAAGGTCTGAGTCAGTGTTTTTACTCCAACTAACCTTTAGAACCCCTCCTTGTTTTACTGCATTTAAGTTTCTGACTTGTTTTGGTTGAGTCAAAAGGTCTATACTATCTGGCCCCCAGTTTGCATCTACAGGATTTCCAACACCTCGAACTGTTGCACTTTCACTATATTGCCATATTCTCCATCTTTTCCACCCTCCTAAATCTGGTGGATATGGAGGATTCGTTGGTATGCTAGTGTACATAGCAACCCATAATGGCATACTCTTTAATGGTTGACTTCCATTAGGTAACTTAAAATCACCGTAAAGTTCAATGAAAAATGTACCTGTATATAACATTAATCTTCTTCTTGTTTTTTTCTCAAAACATTTTCTAAATCTTTCTACCCAGTCTACCAGTGCTTTTGTACTTATTTTATTATCTACAGGAGCTTCTACATCAACTACTGGGAATAAATCTCCATAGTTTTTATTTCCAAATCCCTCCTGTAATATGTTAATAAAATCATTACATTGTGAATCAGCAGTTGTTAAATCGTAAGAAGGAATTGCATAATGATATGCACCAACTGGTATTCCATATCTTCTTGCTTCTTTTGCATACTCTAAAAACTTTTTATCTACTCTAAACCTTCCAGATCCAGAACCTGAAGATCTTAGATATAAAAAGTCAATAGTCCTTGCTAAGGTTTCAAAATTTACATTTTGAGTGTACTCATTTATGTCTATCCCGAAAGTACTGTTAGGATTTTTATTTTGCATTTTTCCTCCAAGAAAAATAATCTCTTTACTAGTTTATTAACTATCTTCTTAAAGGTTACTTCATTATTTAAATAGTTGTTTTTAACTTTATATAAAAACTTATCTCATTACCTATACACTCAGCCCATATATCACCATCATGTAGTTTCACTATATTTTTAGATATTGCAAGACCAAGTCCACTACCTTTAGTATTAGAATTTCTAGCCTCGTCTACTCTATAGAATCTATCAAATAATCTTTCAACCTTTTCTTTAGGAATATTCTCCCCATTATTTTTTATTTGAATAGTAACAAATCCATTATTTTCAAATGTGGATACTATTACTCTACCAGGTTTAAATGAATATTTAATAGCATTAGAGAATAAATTTTCAAACACCCTAACCATTTTACTTGCATCTATTTCTACGATAGATCTTTCATCTACAAATTTTTTAATTACTTCTATCTCATTTTCTTCGAATATAGGTATATACTCTTCTATAATTTGAGATAAAAATTCAACTATATTCACCTTATTATTTTCTAAAATAATACCTTGATTATTTATTTTAGTATATTCAAACAAGTCTTCTATTAGTTCTTTTAATTGATTCGATTTGTTAAAGGCAATATTTAAATATTCCTTCATCATTGCTTCGTCTTCATATTTCCCCTCTTTAATCAATCCGATATACCCCATTACCGAAGTTAGAGGAGTTCTTAAATCATGAGAGACATTTGTTATAAGCTCACTTTTGGTTTTTTCTGATCTTCTTTCAGCTTCCATTCTACTTTGAATTTCAGAAGCCATATTATTAATATCCTCAGCTAAATTTTTAATTTCATCCTTACCCCTTTCATCTACTCTATAAGATAAGTCTCCACTTGAAATTATTTTGACTCCTGAAGCGATTTCTTCTATGTACTTCATTTTCTTATTAGTTACTATTATGAATATAGAAATAAATACAATTACCGATAAGATAAGTGCTAAAAATGAATTTGTATCAGTATAATAATCATATGAAATATATGGTGTCGGAGTTTCATAATATACCAGATACGCTCTCTCTCCACTTATATTTATTGGGTAAATATAAGTTCTTTCTGCACCTTCCTCTTGAATAGTATTACTTCGATCTAAAATAGTATATATATCTAAACTATCTTGGACATCTCCATTTATCTTAAAGAGAATTTTTCCATCTAGATCAGTTAAATATATCTTAGCCCTTCCGTCATCATATCTATCGAGAACAGACATTATTCCTTCTTCATCTTCTAGACCATTTATTCTAGATGACTCATCTTCACTTTCGTAGTAATTATTTTCTGAACTTAGTTCCTTAGCAATAGAATTTGCCTTTACTTGAATAGAGTCTGAGTCATATTGAATACTCGTAATAGTCTTATTTTCAGAAAGCATTTTATTAGCAAAGCCATAAAATAAAAATGCTGCTACAAAACATATTAAAAAAACTACCATAAGCTCAAATCTAATACTTTTTTCTATATTTCTAAATATCCATTCTAGAAATCCCCTAATCTTATATCCAAATTTTGAATTATAAAATTTATAAAATATCTTAAGAAAAAAATTTTTTAACCTTTGTAAAAGCCCTCTTTTCTCTTCATTAACCTTTTTCTTCTTTTCTTTTTTTCTACCTATCAATTTTATATCCTACCCCCCATACAGTTTTAATATATTTAGGTTTTCTAGGATCTTGCTCTATTTTTTCCCTAACCTTTCTTATATGTACCATAACTGTATTATCAGATTGCATAAAATCTTGCTTCCAAACACTATTATATATATTCTCTATACTAAATACCTTTCCCCTATTTCCTCCAAGTAAAACTAATATATCAAACTCCGTTGGAGTAAGTTTTATTTCTACTCCATCTTTGAATATTTCATGAGTTTCTAAATTAATAGTCAATTCATCAATTTCTAGAATATTATCTTCCTTTCCTTGATTTTCTAGTTGAAAAGTAGTTTTATTAAATTTTTTATATCTCCTAAGTTGAGATTTAACTCTTGCTACTAATTCTAATGGATTAAAAGGTTTTGTTAAATAATCATCTGCCCCAGTATTTAATCCTAAAATTTTATCCATATCTTCAGACTTAGCAGAAAGCATAATTATAGGCATTTCTCTTTCTTCTCTGATCTTCATACAAGCTTCTATTCCATTGACCTTTGGCATCATTATGTCTAAAATTATTAAATCTATATCATTTTTATCTAAAGCCTTTATTGCTTCTTCTCCATTTTCAGCCTTTACTGTTTCATATCCTTCACCTTTTAAATATATATCTATTAAATCTCTTATTTCTTTTTCATCATCAACTATTAAAATCGTTTCTTTGCTCATAATATCCACTCCCTTTCAGCTATAAGATTAGTTTACCATACTCTAAACTTTTATCTATATTGTAGTTAAAATATCTTAATAATAAAGCTGAAAAATCCTTAAAAAAATCTTAAATAAACTTATCAATAACAATATGCTCGTTTTTCCTCTTTGCTCTAGCATATTACCCAACTAAAAATACTCATAATGTGTTTTAAAAAATTGTTGTTTTACATAGTAAATTTTTTTTTAATAGGTTAGATTTTATTATTTATGTCTAAAATTTAAATAATAACTTTATATAAAAGGAGTCTAGCATATGAAACATTTATTAAATCTAAATGAAGTTGATAATGACTTTATAGAAAATAAATTTGAAATACTAAAAGAATATGAAAATAACTTAATATTATTTGATATTATAAAAGATATGGAAATTAATAGTTGTCCTCACTGTAAAGAAACAAAATTTATAAAGTACGGTAAATACAGGGGAATTCAGAGGTTTAGATGCACAAATTTAAACTGTAGAAAAACATTTTCCCCAAAAACCAACACCTTACTTTATAATTCAAAAAAGCCTCTTGAACTTTGGATTAAATTTTTAATATTAATGAACAACGGCAAATCACTTAGGGAATGTTCATGCATTTTAAATATTAACCTAGCTACTGCATTTTTTTGGAGACATAAAATCTTAATTTCTCATATAAAGAATAATGATAATATACTTAAAAATTACGTAGAAATAAGCAAAATAATACTTAAAGAGAATTTTAAGGGTAATAGATCCGCTAAATTTCAACAAAAAGAAAATATATTTATTGCTTGTGGAATAGATAGCAATAATACAATTATTTCAAAACCTATCAGTAGATATACTATTTCTTTATCAGCAATTAATAAAAACTTTTCTCAAAATATTGATAATCAGTCAATTGTTGCAGCTTACAATGACAGATATCTAGAAATATATGCAAGAAAACATAATTCCTCTTCATTACCAATATCAAGAAAGAAAATATTATCTTTAGTTCAACAATTAATCAATAATAAAGTTATAAATAAAATGTCAGATGAGCTTATTACAATAAATGAATATCTTCAACATAAAAATATATTTATTCACAAGTTTTCTCTTAAAATAAGGAAATGGCTAAAAAGATTTAGAGGAGTTGCAACAAAGTATTTAGAGAACTATCTGAATTGGCATATTATAGAATTTAGAAATAATTATGAAACATTCTTAATTGATCAAATAAAACTATTTAAAGAAGAATTTCTTGAATCAAATTATATTAAAATCAAAGACTTGTCCAACTATAAAATAGTGTATTAACACACTATTTCCAACAATTATTTAAAACAAAACATGATATATTCTATGAATGATATTATTTATATATACAATGCTAGAATGCCGGACTTTTTAATCACAGCATTCTTATTAACTATACAGTTTTTTCATTAGCTAACTTAGTCCGTATGTATACTTAAAATTTTATATTCATTTTTTCTATATCTATAAAAAAGTTTTTGCGTCTTATCCAATTAATTTATTAACTTTTGATCTTCTAATGAAAATATTAATAATAATCACTAAAATTAGTGTTATAGGAAAGATACCTGCTGCCATGATTCCCAATTTAATATTATCATTAAACATAGCGGAAACTGTACCTACAACTGTCGGTCCAATGGAACAACCTATATCTCCTGCTAATGCTAAGAAAGCAAACATCATTGTTCCACCTCCTTTTATTTTTGAAGAAGCCATGCTAAATGTTCCTGGCCAAAGAAGACCAACTGAAAAGCCACATATACCACTTCCTATAAGAGAAAACACCGGCCAAGGTGACATTGAAATAATTAGATAACTAAGAATACAAAGTACTCCACTGTAAATCATAGATTTTTCTAGATTAATTTTCCCTCCAAATTTACCATATATAACTCTTGATATTCCCATCATTATTGCAAAAAACATAGGTCCTGATAAATCTCCTATAGTCTTATTAACACCAAGTCCCTTTTCTGCAAATGTAGATGCCCATTGGCTAACTGATTGTTCGCTTGCTCCTGCGCATATCATTAATACTACCATTATCCAAAAAACCTTATTTGAAATAATTTCTTTTATTTTCAATCCACTTTCTCCGTCTTTAATCAAATGAGAAATAGGTACTTTCATAAAGAATAATGCATTACTTATTGGAACTATAGCCCAAAATATCGCAAGCCATTTCCAATTGGATATTCCAAAGATAGTAAAAAATATTGTTGATATTAATACAACCCCTACATGTCCCCAACAATAGAAAGAATGTAAAAGACTCATCGCAGTTTCTTTATTATCTGTTGGGCAAGCTTCTACAATTGGACTTATAAGTACTTCAAGTAACCCTCCACCAATAGCATAAATCATTACTGCAATTAATAATCCAATAAAAGGATCACTAAAAAATTCTGGTAGTAAAGTTAGTAATATAAGACCACCCGCTGATGTAATATGAGCTATAACAACTGATGCTTTATAACCAATTTTATCTATAAATCCTGCTGATAATAAATCTATTAATAATTGTATTGCAAAATTAAATGTAATTAAAAAAGTTATTTTTGAAATAGGTATATTATATGTTGATTGAAAAGTTAAAAACAATAAAGGAACAAAGTTATTAATTATTGCTTGTACGACATAACCTATAAATGAGGCGTACATAGTATGTTTATAATTAAATTTCAAAACAATTCTCCATTCTATAAAAAATACATATTATCTTATGATTTATTTTGAAATAGTATTTCAATCAATAAGATAATATGTATTTTAGTTTTTTCTATAATGCTCCAAAAGCAAGTATTAGAGCACCAAATACTATTGATACCATTGACATTAATTTTATTAATATATTTATTGATGGTCCAGTTGTATCCTTAAATGGATCACCTACTGTGTCACCAACTACTGCTGCTTTATGACAGTCTGATCCCTTACCTCCAAGAACTCCTGATTCAATATATTTCTTAGCATTGTCCCAAGCTCCACCTGAGTTTGACATCATGATTGCCATTGCAAATCCTGTTACTGTTGAGCCTGCAAGTAATCCTGCTACACCATTTGGTCCTAGAATTAATCCTACAATTACAGGAGTTGCTATTGCAATTATAGCTATTACTACAAGTTCTTTTTGAGAGGATCTTGTACAAATATCTACACAAGCTTCATAGTCTGGTTCTCCTTTGCCTTCCATAAGCCCTGGAATTTCTTTAAACTGTCTTCTCACTTCTACAACTATCTTTGAAGCGGCTCGTCCAACAGCATCCATAGTCTTTGCTGAAAATAAGAACGTTACCATTCCTCCTATAAATAATCCTATAAGTACTTGTGGATTTAATATAGATAAATTAAATTCGAAGCTATATTCTCCACCTTTAACTATATTCTCAATTGAATCCTTATATGCAGCTATAAATGCAAGCGCTGTAAGTGCAGCTGAACCTATAGCAAAACCTTTTCCTGTTGCTGCAGTTGTATTTCCTAAAGAATCTAAAGCATCTGTTCTTTTTCTAACTTCTGGAGCTTGATTAGACATTTCCGCAATTCCCCCTGCATTATCTGCAATTGGTCCATAAGCATCTGTTGCAAGTGTAATTCCTAATGTAGATAACATTCCAACAGCTGAAATAGCTATTCCATATAGGCCTAAATTAAAGTCATTAGCTCCACCAGATAAATTAAAACTTATTAATACTGATATAGCTACTATTATAACTGGAATTGCTGTCGATACCATTCCAAGAGAAAGTCCCCCTATTATGATAGTCGCTGGTCCTGTTTTGCTCATATCAGCTAAATTTTTAGTAGGCTTATAGTTATCTGAAGTATAATATTCTGTAAAGAATCCTATTAAAATACCTGCAATAAGTCCTGATAAAATACTAAAATATACTCCTACATTTTCTGATCCTAATAGATACCTTACAATAAAGAATGAACCTATAGCTACAATTATTGAAGAAATATAAGTACCTCTTCTTAACGCACTTAAAAGATTCTTTTGACTTGCATCTTCCTTTGCATTAACAAAGAATGTGGAGAAAATTGAAGCTATAACTCCTAATGTAGCAACTAATAAAGGAACTGCTACTCCATTCGATGATAACCCTGCTGCTACTGCTAGAGCGCAAGAAGAAACTAATGATCCTACATATGATTCATAGAGGTCAGCTCCCATACCAGCTACATCCCCAACATTATCTCCAACATTATCTGCGATAACCGCTGGATTTCTTGGATCATCTTCTGGAATACCCACTTCTACTTTTCCTACTAGGTCAGCCCCTACATCTGCCGCTTTTGTAAAAATACCGCCACCAACTCTTGCAAATAATGCCATTGATGAAGCCCCAATACCGAATGTTAATATATTGGTTGTAATTTGAACTAATTTTTCTGCTTCCGCTAGATCACTATAATACCAATCTAAGGCCATATACCCCAAAGAAATATATAATAATCCTAATGATACTACAACTATACCTATTATTGAACCACTTTTAAAAGAAATTTTTAATGCTCCGTTTAAACTCTTTTTAGCAGCTGTAGTAGTTCTTGAGTTTGCATTTGTTGCGACCTTCATACCTATAAACCCACTGAGTCCAGATAAGAAACCTCCAATAATAAAAGAAAAAGGTACAAATATTGAAACAAATCCAAAAAAGCTCATAACTAAAAATATAAGGAACATCAATACAAAAAATACTCCTACCCCTTTATATTGCCTCCTTAAATACGCATTTGCCCCTTTTCTAATCTTTGCAGAAATGCTCCTTACTTTTTCATCGCCTTCATCTGCTTTCATAACTACACTTGCTTGATAAGCAGAAAAAAGTAAACCCAAAATAGATCCTAGTAAAACTAAAAAAATAAAATTCACATAAATTCCTCCCATCTATATAAAATAAATTTTACTTTATAATATACGTTCAAAAATTATAGGAAATTACTCTAGTTTCTCCATTTTTTATCTTAGGTTTACTTAATATTGCTATTTATTTTTTTTTAGAGAATACTCTATTATCATATCTATAAATTCTGGATAATTTATACCCTTTTCTCCAGCACTTTGTGGGAAAAGGCTAGTTGATGTCATACCAGGTAAAGTATTTACTTCTAATACATATGGTACACCATCTTCAGTTATTATCATATCAATTCTAGAATAAACTGAACACTTTAATGCCTTATAGGTATCTAACGCCATCTTCTTGACTTCTTCATATATAGAATGTTCTAAATCTATAGCATAATGCTCTGCACCATTTGCTGAATATTTTTGTTCATAATCATAAAAATCAGTTTTAGCTTTTATAGCAAGTACTGGGAATAATTCATTATCAAATACAGGACATGTAATTTCATCTCCCTTTATGAATTCTTCAATCATAACTTCTTTATCCCACTTTAACCCTTCTACAACTGCTGGTTCAACGTCTTCTTTTTTAGTTATTTTAAAAGTAGCAACACTTGACCCCCCATTTGTAGGTTTTATAAATACTGGATATCCCATTTCTTCTATTGCATCATAATCTATTTCATCTACTGAAGAAACATTTAACCATCTTGCAGTTCTAATTCCTTTAGCTTTTAATACACTTTTAGTTAAATCTTTATCCATGCAAAGAGAACTACTTAATGTATCACAACCTGAATAAGGAATCCCTAGAGTATCTAGTACTGCTTGAACTGTTCCATCTTCACCAAACTTACCATGTAAAGCAAGTAAGGCAAAATCTAAGTCTTTAACTTTTTCTAATAATTCTTCTTTACTATCTATAACAACTGGAACAACTTCATACTTTTCTTTATTAATATGTTGCATCATTGAATTTCCACTACTTAATGATACTTCTCTTTCTGAAGATATTCCTCCCATTAGTACTCCAACTTTCATAATAATCCTCCAATATTGAATAAATTTTGATTTGTTTTTTACTTAATTATATCACTATATAGATTATGATTAAAGTTTAAAAGAGTGTAAAATAGAAAAGAAAAAACTCCCTTTAGTATAATCCCCTTATGGTAGACAAATATAAAAAGACCTTTATAATTAGGTTAAATATTTGTTTATTATAAGGGGG
>NZ_JASCQJ010000033.1:0-39864 GCF_033043255.1 Clostridium lamae
AAAAATAAATCTATAGACTCTTTTTTTATAGGTATATATTTAAAGTCTGTACAAATAAATATTATATTTTTTTTAGTTTTACTTCTTTCAATTACTGACTTTAAGTAAATATGTTTTTCAATATTATTATCTATTGCAATATATATACTGTCATCATTTAAATTGTCATATAGATTTCTTAATAAAAATCCTAAACCTGTTCCTATTTCTAATATCACCTTATTATTAAATCTAATTTTAAGAAGTTCATTACATACCCAGTCCAATCCCTTCCTTACGTTTAGAATATAATTTTCATCTGTTTCCTTTATATAATCTTCAATTATATTTATATACTCTCCCTCTCCTTTTCTTATAGAATGCTTATCAACAATTAATATTCCAGATTCAATACCATACTCCATACCGCAAGTGCATTTTAGCTTACCTTCCATTATTTGATTATTTTTTATATTTCCCTCTTCTAAATTTAAATTTTCTCCACAATTAATACATGACAATAAATTTAAATTTTTTATATCTATTCCTAATTCAAAGTTTCTTTTTGAATCTGCTATATTTATATTTTTTAATTGCTTTATCAATTTAGCTTCTATTTCTACTAACTCATTTATCTTTCCCCTTATTTCTTTTTGCTTTAGCGTAAATATATCTTGTAATACATTATTTGTTTCTGAATCACTAAGCTTTCCTAAAGTTTCATAAATAAAAATAGATTTAATTTCATTTAATGTAAAGCCTAAGGATTTTAAATTTAAAACATCCTCTAGCTCCTTTTGACATTTCTCATTAAATTCATATTGAGACTTATTTTTATATGGTATAACAAGGCCTAAATCTATATAATGCCTAACAGTTTCTATGCTTATTTTATTTATCTTACTAAATTCCCCAATCTTCATATACACTCTCACTTCTTATAATTGTATTAATTTAATTCTATATTACTTTGTTATACCTTTCAAATATTTCTAACTAAAAAAGGGCACTTTTACATGCCCCAGAGAAAAATATTATTAAGCCTATTTATTTATTTTGTCATCATTAAACCATTTTGCTTGTGTTGTTGGATTATTAACTATACCTAATGCAACTAATATAGATAATATAGTATTAGTTATAGCTTGATATTCTTCTGGAACTATATTTACACCAAAAGCACTTAATATCATTGGTATTAATGCAAGAATAGATACCCACAAACCATAGTTCTTAAATCTTGTCCAATCGAAATTCATAATATCCCTCCTCACCATGTTATATTTTATTCACACATTTTAAATATGTGAATAAAATAGGTGGAAATAAAAAGCTGTATAAATATAAGTAAAAAATCTTATATCTATACAGCTTTTATTTTAATATTAATTTGATTCTTCTTCTAAAAAGGCCTTATATCCTCTCATAGCTTCATAAATATCTAATTTACTTGCAATTTCCCAAGGAGCATGCATATTTTGAAGGGCTACGCCACAATCTATAACTTCCATATTATATTCTGCTAATATGTAAGCTATAGTACCGCCACCGCCTTGATCAACCTTTCCAAGCTCTGCAGTTTGATATACAACATTATTTTTATCCATTATATTTCTAAGCCATGCAATATATTCTGGATTAGCATCGTTACATCCTGATTTTCCTCTAGCACCTGTATATTTATTAAATACAAGTCCCTTACCAAAATAAGCAGAATTCTTCTTTTCCATTACAGATGGATAATTCGGATCAAATGCCGCTGAGACGTCTGAAGATAACATTTTGGAATTTGTTAATGCCCTTCTTAACTTTAAGCTTGAATACTCACCAAGCCTATCCATAACTTCTGCAACTGTATTTTCAAAGAATTTTGAATGCATACCTGTAGCTCCATTACTACCAACTTCTTCTTTATCAACTAATAATACTACACTTGTATATTTAGTTTTATCTACATCTAACATAGCCATTAAAGATGTATATGCACATACCCTATCATCTTGACCATAAGCCATTACCATACTTCTATCTAAGCCATATTCTCTAGCTCTTCCTGCTGGTACAACTTCTATTTCAGCAGATATAAAGTCTTCTTCTTCAAAATCATATTTTTCTTTTAATATGTTTAATATATTAGCTTTAACAGCATCTTTTTCTTCACCCTCTAGTGGAATACTTCCAACTAGTATATTTAAATCTTCCCCTTCAATTACTACATTTGCCTTTTTTTGAAGCTGATCTTGTGATAAATGTATTAATAAATCTGATATTCCTACTACTGGGTCACTATCATCCTCTCCAATTACCACATCTATCTTAGTTCCATCTTTTTTTACTACAACTCCATGTAAAGCTAGTGGAAGTGTAACCCATTGATATTTTTTAACTCCACCATAGTAATGAGTTTCCATCATTGCTAAATTTGTATCTTCATATAATGGATTTTGTTTTAAATCCAGTCTTGGTGAATCAATATGTGCACCTAAGATTCTCATTCCTTTTTCCATTGGTTCTTCACCAATTATAAATAAGGCTACAGTTTTATCCTTATTATTTACATATATTTTATCTCCACTTTTTAAATTTTCGTTATTTGCTATAATATCTTCTAAATCTCTAAAACCAAAAGCCATCGCCATATCAATACTAGTTAATACGCATTCTCTTTCAGTTTTACATATTGACATATAATCAATATATCCTTTACAAAAATCAAATAACTCATCTCTTTTTTCTCCTTGATAATTTAACCAAGGGTTTTTATTTCCATCACACTTACCCATATGATCCTCCATATAACATATATTTTATTTTATTCTATTATGTTATCCATTCTTCTCTCAATTATATCTACAGGTGTAACATCTGACATAAGAGAGTGTCTAAAATTAACTGCAGCAGCTTCTATAATTACAGCAATGTTTCTACCTGGTCTTACTGGTACCCTTAATTTTTTCACCTTCACACCTAAAATATCTTGACGTTCATCATTTAACCCTAATCTATCATAGTCTCCATCATCTTTCCAATGCTCAAAGTGCATAAGAAGTTGTATATCCTTTTCAGGAAGAATAGAGCTTAGTCCATACAGTGATGCTACATCAATAATTCCTATACCTCTAACTTCAAGCATACCTATAGTAATTCGTGGAGATTTTCCAATAAGCTCTCCATCAACTTCTTTTATATCTACTGCATCATCAGTTACTAATCTATGGCCTCTTTTAATAAGTTCAAGCGCAGTTTCACTTTTACCAATTCCACTCTCTCCTGTTATTAAAATTCCTATTCCATAAACATCTACTAAAACTCCATGAAGTCTCGTTTCAGGCGCTAATTTACCAGCTAGATAAATTGTTAATTTACTTATAAATTTAGTCGTTACTAAGTCTGTTCTAAGTAACCAACACTTATTCTTTAATGCTGCCTTTATTAATTCTGGTTGTGGTTCTAAATCTCTTGTTATAATAAGGCATTTTAAGTTGAAACTAAAATATTTATCTATTCTTTTTTTTCTTAACTCTACTCCCATTGTTTCTAAAAAGCTCCATTCGGCTTTTCCTATAACCTGTATTCTTTCTGGAGCAAAATAATTATAGAATCCTGTTAGCTGTAATCCTGGTCTATTTATATCATTTACTAAAATCTCTATCCCTTTTTCGCCTTCTGATAATACTTCTAAGTCAAAATCCTTTATTAACTTCTCAACAGTAACTGACATATTTATCACCCTTTATTTTCTATTTTTTTAATTCTACCGTCTCTAATTGCGCTCTAAAGTTATTTTTTACATTATCAATATATCTTCTTCTTAGTAATTGTTGTTCTTCTTTTTCCTCTTCGTTTAATCCTTCTTCTTTACTTTTTTTATAAAGTTCATTTATCCTCTTTATTACATCATCTATCTTCATATCTTTAATATCCATCATTAGTACATCCTTTCTTAAAATAATACTTAATTTCATTTTACCTTCATTTTTAATCAATATCAACTTTTATACTTTCGACATACGTAATTATTTACAATCATTAATATTAGCCTATCTATGGAATTATAACAGAATTTATTACTGTTAAAAAGTAAAAATTTACTCTTTATTGTAGATTTTTGTTTTATGATTTCATTTTACATATTTATACTTTTTGGTATAATATTGTTATAAGTCGATAGATTTTGTAAATAAATGGGGGTGCTTACTATGATTAAGAAAAGCAGAAGAAAATTAAGGCTAAAAAGAAATATACTTAATTTTTTATTAAAATACCTTTCTCCTAGCAATAAACTAATAATTTATTTATCACAAGATTTGGACAAGTTAATTTACAAGTCTCAAAAGAATATATATATTAATTATATTAGAAAAAACTTGCGTAGAAATATTTTTAAAAGGGTTGCTTAAAAACTTAACTGAATTTTAATTATGTTTGTATAAATTATATATGTTAAATTATTAGTATTAAACTTCAAAAACAGTTTAATACTTAAAATAAAAAATACCTCATATATTGAGGTATTAAATACATATATATTCCCAACATGCCGGTCACTTAAATATTCATACCTGCTCCTCGCAGGTGGGTTATGCTCACCAATCCTCTGCCTTCTCCTGTCATATTAATATGAATATATAGAGCCTGACATACTCTTAGTTTTTGCACATCCCGTATATTCAATGTAGGTTGAATATTATAAGCTTAGCGCACATCTCAGGATTTATTATAATTTAATTATATCATAAATTCTTGCACATGCAATAGAATATTTTCCCTTTGAAGTAAACCTTTAAAAAATAAATTCTTTTGCTACATCTTCTATTGTAATATCTACTTCTTCACTTGTAAATAATGCCATAAATTGCATAGATTCAAAATTCGATGAACTTATTTGAAATGCCATTATTTCTCCAGCAATATCTAACTCTTCAACAATTTCCTCTATAACATCAACAGCTTCATCATTACCATAGTCATAAAGATACGGTATAAAATATTCTTTATACCATTCGCTACTTTCTTCTTCATAATCACTTTCTTCATTCGAATAACTTCTAGCCGCACTTAATACATCTTCATCAAAATCTAAATAGAACTTTACAAGTAAAACTCCATCTTCATTTTTTAGTTCTTCTATTTCAGTAAAATTATTTTCTTCAAGTATTTCAATTATATTATTGCTATCCATAATAACCTCCGATTAATATAATAGTTTTTTATATTCCTTTTTTACTGCAAGGAATTCTTTATCGTCTTCAACTAAGTTTAACTCTTCCTTACCATCTACTTCATCTACTCTGAATACATAAATATCTTCACTTTCATCATCTACTGGAGCTAAAAGTAAATACTCTACTTCTTCTAAATAAACTTTTGCTACCGCTTCAAAATCTACTTTTTCTCCATTTTCATCTAAAAAGCTCATTATAACTTTTTCATCTTCACCAATATTTGTATTCTTTTTATCCATTTTATTCTCCTTTATTTTAAATGTCCACTTTATTTTATATTAAAACATAATTTTTTATAGTATACTATATAATTTTTAATATATAAAGTCATTTTATGTAACTTTATATATATTTTTTTATAATATATACTATCAATGTTTTTCAGAGGATAAATGCATGATAGAGATTTTATTATTAGTTTTATCTGTATCTATAGATTCATTCATAGCAAGTATTTCATACGGAAGCAGTAAGATTAAAATACCTTTAATTTCTGCATTGATAGTTTCAATTATATCGTCAAGTATGCTTGGAGTTTCATTAATAGTTGGGAGCTTTTTTCAAAATTTTATTTCTATAAATATTGCTAAAATTATTAGTTTTGTGATTTTGCTTTTACTAGGCTTTTATAGATTGTTTGAAGGGCTATTAAAATCTTATATAAACAATAAATCGACAGATTCATCTCCACTAAAATTCAAATTATTTGATTTTCATTTTGTGCTTCAAATTTATGCTAATGAAATAAAAGCTGACTTTGATAAATCTAAAATTTTATCATATAGAGAAGCTATATACTTATCTATAGCCTTATCTTTAGATAGTTTAGCTGTTGGATTTGGTAGTAGTTTAATAGTAATTAATTACATTCAAGTTTTTATTATTTCCATTATAATTGGTCTTACAGCTATTTTATTAGGAGCACATATAGGGAAAAAATTTATAGAAAGTGTAAATTTAAACCTTTCTTGGCTATCCGGAACAATGTTAATTATCTTAGCATTTTTAAGAGCATTTTAAAATCTATATTCTTTAGATACACTAAAAAGATGGAGGAGTTCTATACAATTCTTCCATCTCTTTTTCTATTTATTAACTATATCTAAAGATTACTCCTTCAATACTGAATAAAAATCTATACTCATATAACAAAACTATATTCACCGTAATTTCGTATATATTTTGTACAGAATTCTTAATTGACAAGATTCTTAACCATTGCTAAAATTATATAGTTAGTATAGTTTAACTTCAAGTTTACTATTACTAAACTTTTATGTAATTTTAGGAGGTTTCATGAGTGAAGCATTTTTATTAATTAAATATTTATCTATTGGATGGAAATAAAATTTATAATTTGGAGGGATTTTTATGAAAATTGAACAACTAGGAAGACATATTTTAGTGGAATACTATAATTGTGACAAGGATATTCTAAAAGATCATAGTATTATAGAAGAGCATATGAAAGAGGCTGCAATAGCATCTAATGCCACTATTGTTACAAGCTGTTTCCACAAATTCAATCCCTGGGGAGTAAGTGGTGCTGTTATAATCCAGGAATCTCATCTTACAATTCATACGTGGCCTGAATATGGTTATGCATCAGTAGATTTATTTACCTGTGGTGATACTGTTAATCCTTGGCTTGCATTTAAGTATCTTGAGGATGCGCTAAAAGCTGAAAGAAGTGAATCTACAGAAGTTGCAAGGGGCTTAGTTGATAAAGTTAAAACTTTTTCAAATGGTGCATACGACAATATTCAAGTAAAACATAAAATGGAGGTATAAGATATGGATATGGAATTATGGTATACTGAAAACCAAACAAAAAACGTAAATTTTTCCATGAAAGTTAAAAGTCACTTGTATTCTGAGCAAAGTCCATTTCAAAAAATTGATATACTGGATACTTATGAATTTGGAAGAGTACTTGTAATTGATAACTGGACGATGGTTACTGAAAAAGATGAATTTATTTATCATGAAATGATAACTCATGTTGCTATGGCTACAAATAAACACATAAAAAATATTCTAGTAATAGGTGCTGGAGATGGCGGTACTGTTAGAGAGCTAACGAGATATAATACTGTTGAAAAAATTGATATGGTTGAAATAGATGAAGCTGTTGTTAGAGCTTCTAAAGAATTCTTACCTTTTACATCAAACAAATTAGATGATAAAAGAGTAAATCTATTTTTTAAAGATGGTATTGAATTTATTAAGAACAAAAAATGTGCATATGATTTAATTATTATAGATTCTACTGACCCTATCGGACCAGGTGAGGGATTATTTACTACTGATTTTTATAAAAATTGTTACTCAGCATTAAGTGAAAATGGTATATTAATAAATCAATGTGAAAGTCCTTACTACCCTAATAATTCCAAAGAAATGAAGAGATCTTTTGATAAATTAAATAGTTTATTTGATATTTGCAAAGTATACCAATACAACATGCCAACATATGCATCAGGACATTGGATGTTTTGTTTTGCTTCTAAAAACCTAGATCCTATAAAAGATCTTGATGAAAACTATTGGAATTCCTTAGAATTATCTACTCAGTACTATAATACTGATTTACACAAAGGTGCTTTTATGTTACCCAATTATGTAAAAAAAATATTATCTGAATAATGAAAAGATACGCCTGTATAATGTACAGCGTATCTTTTTTTTAATTAATTTTAAATACTTCAATAGATTTCTTTAAATTATTTGAACTCTCTATTGCTAAATCTGAATTTGCTATAAATATTTCTGAGTTTTTATTCTCTTCTAAAATTCTATCTGTAATATTTGTTATTCCATTAGTTCCTTCAATAGTTGCTTTTGAAACAGATTTTGTAACATCAGATATTTCTTTTATAGCATTTAATAGTTCATTAGAAATTTTACTAAATTCATTAATTATATCATTTATTACTCTGCCATCCTTCTCATATGTATCTATGATACTTATCATATTATCAAACTCATTTTGTAAATCTTCATCCATGAACTTAATTAAACTATTTGATCCATTTATTAATCCATTAACTGAATTAGAAATATCACTACCTGTATTCTTAATCTTAATTACTGATTCTTTAGATGCTTCCGCAAGCTTCCTAATTTCTTCTGCAACTACTGCAAATCCTCTTCCAGCTTCTCCTGCCCTAGCAGCTTCAATAGATGCATTTAACGCTAAAAGATTTGTTTGTTCAGTGATTCCTATTATTATTTCTGATAATTCATAAATTTTATTAATTACTTTCGTTTGATTAATAGCTTCCTTTAATACTACTTTTGAATCATTTAAAATACTATTGGCACTCTTTAAATCTTTAGTAATAAATTTCTTATTATCTACAGCTCTATTAGAAATTTCTTTAGATATTTTAGCTCCTTCTTTAGCCTTATTATCTATAGATTCTATACTAGATTCTATATTGAAAATAGACTTATTTATTTCCTCGGTAGATGCAGATGTTTCCTCCATAATTGCAGTTACTTCCTCTGATGTAGCTGCCATACTTTCTAAACTTGTATTTAAATCATATATATTCTTATTAATTTTGTTTATAGCACCTTCTGTATTTTTTAATTGTTCTTTTACATTTTTTATTAATCCACTTAATGATTTCTTAATTGAATTTAGATTATTAAATATAATTCCAAGTTCATCTTTTCTTTTTAGATATTTTTTATTAATTTCTCTAGATAAATCTCCTTCAGAAATTATGTTCATTTCATTTACAGCTATATTTAGTGGTTTTACTATATTTCTGCTAATTACAATAGCTGATATTATTCCAATTAACAATCCTATTCCTGTACTCAAGCTTACTAATATTACTATTGATTGAGCTTTTTTTTCATTCTCAATTTTTATATTTTCCGCTAATGAGCTACAATAAGATGCTAATTTATTCAAATCATATCTTAGCCCTTCACCAATTTCAAGTTCAATTTCTTGAAATCTTTTTTTAGCATCTTCTCCTCTTCCATCTATCGCCAAATCAACTACTTCTTTTTGTTTTTCTCTATAGTTTTTTAATTTAGTTTCAATATTTATTGCTGCTTTACTAGTGGTATCATCATCAATATTTATTTTTCTAAAGTCATTATATGAGGTATCAAAGTTTTTTTGATTTATAAGTAGTTTTTCATATTCTTTTTTTTGATATGTAGGATTGTCTACATTTAAGATAATATTATATATATTCTCTTCAACTTTCGATTCCTCACTAAGAGCGTTTGACAAAATAAACACTGACTTAAAATTTTCATCATATATCTTTTTCATTCTTTCGTTTGCGTTACTTAATTGAGTTATTCCTATTACTCCAATGATTATCATTATTATATTTAGTATTAATGTCAAAATTATAATTTTAACACTTACTTTTAAATTGTTAAGCATTTATAAAACCCCTATTCATATAAAAATCAATACCATAATTATCATATAAAATACATATTTTGTCAAAGATTAATAAAAAAGGTATTTAGCAAGCTAATTTTCTTGCTAAATACCTCTTAATTATAATTCTATTATTGCAATTTTATTAGATTCCTTGCTCTTAACTACATCAATAACTCTTTGATTACTTGACCCTCTATACTTTAATGATATATTTCTCTTATCTAATTCAAATCTTCCATCTATAAGTACATCTACATATTTTAAAATACTACTTTTTTTATTACAACTTAATATATCCTCATAAAGATAACCAGACCATAACCAAATACTTTTATTTGTTTTATTCTTAATTCTTTCTAATAATCTAGGTAGATCTCCATCGTTAATTTGATCCATAGGTTCTCCACCTAAAATATTTACTCCTACTATATTAGGATTCATTACTTGCATAATGAATTTATCTTCAATTTCTTTGGTCCATTTTTCACCGTAGTTAAAATCTTGTAACTCCCTATTAAAGCAACCTTCACAATTATTTGTACAACCACTTACAAAAAGTGTAGCTCTTACTCCTGGTCCATTACTTACATCAAAATTTCTAATCTTTGCATAGTTCATAAAAAACCACCCTTATAAGTGTAATACTCTATCCCCTATCTCTGCCGTTCTTCCTTTGTTCCAGAAATTTGTTCCAATATATCCACAAGTTCTTCTCATTACTTGCATTTCTGCTTCATCATTATTTCCACAAGATGGGCAATACCAATTTAAATTATCATCTAATTTTATTTCTCCAGTATATCCACATTTATAGCATATATCTGGTTTAGTATTTATCTCTGCATATTGAATATTATGATAGATAAAGTTAATTATTTGTTCTATTGCGTCTAGATTCTTAGTCATATCTGGTACTTCAACATAAGAAATACAACCACCTAAACTAATTCCATGGAATTGTGATTCAAATTTTAATTTACTAAATGCATCTATTTCTTCACAAACATGAACATGATATGAATTAGTATAATATAGTTTATCAGTAACATTTGGTATAATTCCAAATCTTGCTTTGTCTAGCTTGCAGAATCTATAAATTAAATTTTCAGCTGGTGTACCATATAAACTAAAACCTAATCCCGTTTCATTCTTCCATCTTTGACAAGTTTCATTCATATGATTCATTACAGCTAAAGCGAATTTTTCTCCACTTTCAGTTGTATGACTTTCTTTGATCATAGCTTGAACCATCTCATGTATTCCTACATAACCTAATGATAATGTAGAATATCCATCTTTTAATAATTTATCTATCTTTTCACCTTTATTTAATCTTGCAATAGCACCATGTTGCCAGTGAATTGGAGAAACATCTGAAAGAGTTCCAAGTAACATATTATGTCTTGTTAATAAAGCTTCTTTACAAAGTTCTAATCTTTGATTAAGCATATCCCAGAACAGCTCCATATCACCATCTGCTATTATAGCAATTTGTGGTAAATTTAAGCTTACTACCCCTTGATTGAATCTTCCGTACCATTTATAGTCGTCATTTTTATCTTTCCATGGAGATAAGTGAGATCTACATCCCATTGGTGGAAATGTATTTCCCTCATAATTCTCTCTCATTATCTTAGCTGATTGATAATCTGGAACCAATCTTCTAGCAGTACATTTTGCTGCTAATTTAGTTATGTAATCATATTTTCCACCTTCAAGACAATTATGTTCATCTAATAAATAAACTAATTTCGGGAAAGCTTCTCCAATTTCTTGTCCCTTATAGTTTTTCATTCCTTCTAATCTTTGCCTTATCATTTCTTCACAAATTAATGCCATCTCCTCTTCATAAGGATGACCTTCTTCTATTTCTAAATAAATAGTACTAAAAGGGGCTTGTCCATTAGTTGTTTGTAAAGTTGACAATTGATATCTTATTGTTTGAACCCCATCTTTTAGTTCTTTCATCTTAGCATCATAAGCAAGTTTCTTAGCTAATTCTTCATCACCTAATAACTCTAAATAATGCTTATATGCTTTATCTTCAGTAACCTTTAAATATTTAGCTAAGTGCTTTACAGTAATACTTTGACCACCATATTGATTACTAGATACTTGAGCCATTATCTGTGTTGTTACTGTACACGCAGTTCCAAAGGATTTTGGTGATTCTACTAATTTTTCATTTATAACAGTTCCATTCTCAAGCATATCTTCCAAATTAATTAGACAACAATTAAAAATTGGTGCAAGTGTATAGTCCATATCATGCCAATGAATTGCTCCTTCATCATGGGCTTGAACTAAATGTGCTGGAATAAGTCTTCTTCTAGAAATATCTTTTGAAACCTCTCCAGCTATTAGGTCTCTTTGTGTCGCAGCTATTACAGAATTTTTATTTGAATTTTCCTTAATTACATCCTCATTAGTTTTATTTAAAAGACTCAAAATGCTTTCATCTGTAGTATTTGTATTTCTTTTAAATTCCTGAACAGCTCTATAGCCCTCATATGATCTTGCTGTTACAGATTGTCCATAGTGAAGTAATCTTTCGTAGACATACGCCTCAATTTTATTTATTGTAGGTGTTTCCTTCTCATTACGGAAATATTTTTCAGCATCATTTGCTATAAGTTTTGCTATGTCACCTAAATAAATACCGCTTCCGTTTTTCATAGCTTTTGTAATGGCTTCTCTTATCTTTGTTTTATCAAAGTCTACGATACTTCCATCTCTTTTAATAACCTTCATTAAATTATCAGCTCCCCCAAATTAAGATCTATCATTTTAATTATATAATAAACTAACTTCTATTGCATTTTTTGTAAATCTCATTTTCTTAAAAGAAACTATTATATTTTGATTTCTCTCAAATTTTTTATGCTTTAGCACTACTAACAGTTTTTTTATTTATTTATATAAATAAAATAAAAATTATATAATAATTCTATAAAATTTATTTGAGATTTTATTATATTATTGCTAATATATAGTAAATAATTATTTTAAGGGGGCTAAAAATTGAATAATATTGTAACGAAATTTGGGGGTAGTTCTTTAGCTGATGCTAATCAATTTAAGAAGGTTAAGGACATTATTTTATCTAATGATAAAAGAAAAATAGTTATTCCTTCAGCACCAGGAAAAAGAAATACTAAAGACTTCAAAATCACCGACCTTTTATATCTTTGTCATGGTCATATAGAATCAAGCATTCCACTAGATGATGTTTTTAATCTAATATCAAAAAGGTATAAAGACATAGTATCAGAGCTTAATCTTGAATTAGATATTGACTATTATTTAAATAAGATTAAAGAAGATCTTGAAAATGGAGCATCTAAAGATTATGCTGCAAGTAGAGGGGAATACTTAAATGGTATTATTCTTGCAAATTATCTTGATTTTGAATTCCTAGATGCTAAAGATGTTATATTATTTAATAAATATGGATGTATTGATACTGAAGCTACATATATAGCTTTACAAAATGTTCTTAAAAACAATACCAGATTTGTAATTCCAGGTTTTTATGGAAGTGATACTAATGGTAATATTGTTACATTTTCCAGAGGAGGCTCAGATGTTACTGGTGCTCTAGTATCAGCCAGTATTAATGCAGATTTATATGAAAACTGGACAGATGTTTCTGGTTTTCTTATGGCAGATCCAAGAATAGTAGAAAATCCCATGCAGATTAGAAAAATTACTTATAGAGAGCTAAGGGAATTATCTTATATGGGTGCTTCTGTTTTACATGAGGAATCTGTATTTCCAGTAAGAGATGCCGGAATACCAATTAATATTAAAAATACTAATAATCCAAATGATCCAGGAACATTAATTGTTAAGGATATGGAACCGGATTATGATAATCCAATAAAAGGAATAGCTGGTAAGAAGGACTTCACAGTTATTTCTATAGAAAAAGCAATGATGAATTCTGAGCTAGGTTTTTGTAGAAAAGTATTATCAGTATTAGAACAAAATAATGTATCCTTTGAAAATATGCCTTCTGGTATAGATACTGTTTGTGTTGTAATTTCTGATTCACAATTGAAAAACAAAACAGACATTTTAGTTGATGAAATAAAAAGGACTTGCACTCCTGATTCCATAGTAGTTCACCCTAATATGGCTCTAATTGCCACAGTTGGAAATGGCATGTCTTCAAATAAAGGTGTAGCTGCTAAAGTATTTAATTCTTTAAGTGAAGCAAATATCAATATAAGAATGATTGACCAGGGATCTAGCGAAATAAACATATTAATTGGTATTGAAAATGATGATTTTGAAAGAGGAATAAATTCAATATATAAAGCATTTATATAAATTAATAAAGGAGTTGTTGTAACAACTCCTTTATTAATTTTACTATTCAGTTTTCTAAATATGTATTTCTTAATTTTCTCTAGTTAACTTAATTATTATATCTTTATAGTTAGGATATAACTTTAAAAGATGCTCTCTTTTAAATAACTCAAATTCATTATATTCAAAAGCTGGTGAAACCATACAGCCAACTAGTGAATATCCATCATTATTCATTGCAGAGCCAAATATACATCCTTTTGGAACAAGTATTTGAGGACTCTCTCCATTATCTATATTCTTACCTAATTGACTTGTTATAAGCTCTCCTTCCGGAGTTATCATATAAATTGTTAAAGCTTCCCCATCATGGTAATACCATAACTCATCTGATTTTAATCTATGAAAATTAGAAACTTCACCTGTTCTTAAAAGAAAATAAATACTACTCCATAATTTTTTATCTTTTTTGACTTCATCACTTGAAATAAAAGATTCTTTAAAATATCCGCCCTCTATATGTGGATTCATATTAAGATTTTTTATATAATATTCTGCACTCTTCATTTCTCTTCCCCTAATTAATTTATTTTTATATAAGCTATTAATCTTATCTCAGTAAATATTAACTTTTATTCTTATAAAAGAAATTAGCCTATATCTACATTATATATTTCCATCTAATAAACACAATATAGTAAATTATTTAAATATAATACTATTACCCTTCATAAAATCTTTAGGTGAAAATTTAGTGTATTTTTTAAATACAGTACAAAAATTCTTATAATCCCCAAAACCAACTATATCTGCAATCTCATAAACCCTATATCTATCTTTTTCCTTCATCATTAATTCAACTGCTTTTTGTACTCTATATTTGTTTAACATATCTAAAAATGTATATGATGTCTCTTTTTTAAACTTTCTACTTAAATAACTTGGACTAATTCCAAGTTCATCTGCTAATCCTTCTATACTAAGTTTTTCATTATACTCTTCCTTAATCTTATTTATTGCATACTTTACATAAGTGTTAACTTCTTTTGAGTCAATATATATCTTGAGATTTGTTAATTCAAACTTACCTTTATTTTCAGTATGACTCTTAATCTTCTCGTAAATCTTTCTTTCATCAATTTTTTCCTTAATTCTTAATACTGTTTCAAACAACTCTGATTCATTTATAGGCTTTAAAATATAGTCACTTACTCCAATAGAAATTGCTTTTTTAGCATAATCAAATTCACCATAGCTAGTTAAAATTATACTTTCGAAATCTCTAGCATCTCCTGCTATTTTAAGCATTTCCAATCCATTAATAAAAGGCATTTTAATATCCGTAATTACTAAATCTGGATCTAAATCTCGTATAAGTTTTAGCCCATCCTCACCATCTTCAGCTTCTCCAACGACAATAAACCCCAATGATAACCAATCAATGGTATGAACTAATCCTTTCCTTATTATTTCCTCATCTTCAACTATTATTAGCTTATACAATATTTAAACCTCCTTTCTTAAGTAAGGTAAAACTATAGTGATATTTGTTCCTTCTCCTTCAACACTTTGTAAATCAAGTCCATATTCATCTCCATAAATAAGCTGGATTCTTTTTCTAATATTATATAGTCCTATTGTATCAGTATCATTTTGCTTTTTACTTAATAATTTTTTTAAATAATTCATTCTTTCACTTTCAATTCCTGAACCATCATCTTTTATTACAATATTTATCTTGCCATCCTTAATTATTGAACTTATTTCTATATTAATTGAAGCTTTATTTTCAAAGCCATATTTTATTGAATTTTCTATAACTGGCTGTAATAACAATTTAGGTACAACTGCATCTAAAACTTCCTCTGTAATATTTATTTTAAATTGCAACTTATCTCCAAACCTATATTTTAATATCTTTAAATAACTATTGATATATTCGATATCATCTCTTAGTTTAACTGAATGTATTTCATTATTAATTCCATACCTTAAAAGTGAGGATAAATTTATAATAATATCTCCAGCTGCATCTTTATCTAGCTTTATCATAATTCTTATTGTCTCTAAAGTATTAAATAGAAAGTGAGGATTAAATTGTGCCTCTAGTTGCTTTATTTCACTTTGCATTCTAAGTGCCACTTCTTCCTTATTACTTTCTATCAAATTCTTAATATCTAATAACATATTATTATAAGCTTTTGCAATTATTCCAAACTCATCTTCTGAATTAATTTCTAGCTTAGTATGTAAGTTCCCTTCTTGAATACTTTCAATAGCTTTTACAATTTCGTCAATTTTACTTGTCTTACTATAAGATACCTTTTTAGATATAAAGAGCATTAAATAGAAAATAATTAAAAAAAGAGCAAATAGAAAAATTCCTCCTACAAAAAAGGCTCTATTAAAAACATCAAGATTAGTTATAGAATAAACACTAAGATTAGTCTCTTTTAATGAGGTAGTTTTTATGTAATATCTATTTCCATCAATCTTTACATATCCATACTTTTGCCTAAATTCATTTTTTAATCTATATAATTGATCACTATATTTGTTATTTGTTGCAGCTATGATATTATGCCTATCTGTAATAATAATATCACTTGTGGTATATCCTGTAATCAAATCGAAAATATCTTCTTCTGAAAAGTCAAACAGTATATACCCTATAATTTCATTATTATAAATAATAGCTTTTCCTAATGTTAATATACCATATGCATACTTACCTTCATCTACTTTATTAACCATCGTAATTACTTCTTTTTGTCTTAATTTCATTCTACTAAATATACCCCACATAAAGAGATTGTCCTCATTGATGTACTCTGGTTTAATATTTTTGTTAGAGATAATCATATTTCCTTCTTTATCAAAAACATAAAAATTACTTTTCACTGTTCTTTTATTAACAAATTTATATAAGACTTCGTACACCTTTTGTGGTTCCATACCCTCTTGAATTATAGAGATTAACCCTTCATCAAGTGACATAGTATCGATCAATGAACTGTATTCAGTTAAATTTTCTTTCATTAATTCTGATACATTATTGTTACTATTATTATTTTCTTTAACTATTAAATTCTTACCCCATAAAAATAAAACTATATAAGCAATTAAAGAAACTAATATTATAGGTACAATAGCATACCAAATTATTGTACTTCTAATAACATCACTGTATTTCTTGATTTTTTTATCCATAATTTCGTTCCCCTTATTACAAAAAAGGACCAGCAAAGCTGGCCCTTACAAGTATACTTATTCTAAAGATTAATTTCTTTGCTTCCCGAAAACTTAAAGAATATTAATAATGATATTACTGTAGTAATCGTTAATATCGTAGATAAGGCTGCTGCTGTACCATAACTTGCTCTTATAACTTCAGTATATATAGATACTGATAAGGTTTTCGTACCGCCTGTGTATAATATAACAGACGCACTTAACTCATTTATTACTGTTATCCAGCTAAGTATAGCTCCTGCAAATACTCCTGGTAACATCATTACAGCTGTTACTTTAAAGAAAGTCTTAACTGGAGAATAACCTAAGCTAATAGATGCTTCTTCCATACTAGGACTAATTTGATAAAGTATTGCTGCGCTTGATCTTAATGTATATGGTAACCTTCTTACTACATATGCTACTATTATTATAACAAAAGTACCACTTAAAACCAATGGTTTTTTGTTAAATGCAAGTAGTAAAGTTATACCAAGTACTGAGCCTGGAATTATATATGGGAACATAGTTATAGTATCAATAACTGATGTAAGTGCATTTTTTCTTCTTGTTGATATATAAGCTATGAACATTCCTAGAATAACTATGATTACTATAGCAATTATTCCATAAGTATAGGTATTTGTTATTGCAGATCCAAGTTTATCAAATACAGTTGTATAACTTTTCAATGAAAACTCATTAACAAATCTTGAACCTTTTGTATTTAAAAATGACGTATATATTACTGTTAATTGAGGTATTATAGCAAGAAATACAACAAAGTAAACAAATAAATGTGCAAATATATTTTTAACACCCTTTAAGTTTTTAGCTACCATTGGTCTTAATGAACTCATTGTAAAAGATTTTTTATTTACTACATATTTTTGTACTATAAATACTATAGAAGTAATTAAAACCATTATTGTAGCTAAAGCTGCTGCAAAGTTTGCTTGTCCACCAACTTCACTAATAAATTCTGAGTAAATTAATACAGGCATTACATTATAACCTTCTCCTATTAACATAGGAGTACCGAAATCAGCTAAAGCATTCATAAATACTAGTAATCCACCTGCTAAAAGAGTTGGTAGTATTAATGGCAATATTACTGTAGCTATTTTTTTTATTGGTTTACATCCAAGACTTTCTGCTGCTTCTAATAAAGATACATCAA
The DNA here is from genome assembly GCF_033043255.1 of Clostridium lamae. Classification (NCBI taxonomy): domain Bacteria; kingdom Bacillati; phylum Bacillota; class Clostridia; order Eubacteriales; family Clostridiaceae; genus Clostridium; species Clostridium lamae. The sequence continues at coordinate 18,344 of NZ_JASCQJ010000033.1, forward strand.
TTTTCTTTAATGCTCCAGAAACATATAAATATATAAATGGATATAGCTTAAGTGTGAAAACTAAAAGAATCCCTGCAAAACCATAAATAGGAGGAAGACTAATTCCAAAATAATTTTCAAAGAATTTAGTAATCACGCCACTTCTACCACCAAGTAATACCCAAGAATAAGCTCCTATAAATGGTGGTGATAGCATAGAAATAATTACTAATACTTCTATTAACTTTTTACCTTTAATATTAAAGGCAGTAGTTAAATATGCTAAAGGTGCACCTATTAATATAGCTAAAATTGTTACACAAATAGTAACTGTAAAAGAGTTTATTAATGCATTATAATAATATTTCTTTTGGAAAAACCTCGCAAAATTAGCAAATGTAAATTCACCAGTTGCCGCATCTTTAAATCCACTTAAAAATAATGAGAATAAAGGATATATGAAAAACAGTAAAAATATAAGTGCTATTACCAAAGTTACAATGGTCCAAAAATCAAATTTTAATTTAAACTTTACTTTTTCTTTTGCCATTAGTTTTCACTTCCTTTTACTAAGTTTTCCTCTCCATCTTCAGTGAAAACATTAATCTTCTTAGGATTCACCTCTAAAAATAGACTGTCTCCTTCACTATAAATATGTTCTGCTGTACCAATGTCTTGTGATAATTCTATAGATGGTTGCCCTTCCAATACTTCATCATTATTAAAAATAATCTCATAATTAGTATATCTTCCTAGGAAAGTTGCTGTCTTTATTTTAGTTTCTAATCCTTTATTAGAAATAATGAATTCTTCTGGTCTTACTGCTAGAATAACTCTTTGTCCATTTTCAACTTTGTTTTTTAAATTATCCATTTTTACAGTGTAGCCCTTTTCAAACTTAACAAAGGTTGTTCCATCTTTTATCTCAATAGTTCCTTTATACAAGTTAGAATGTCCTATGAAAGTAGATACAAAAACATTCTTAGGTCTTGTATATATTTCTTTTGGAGTTCCAACATGTTGAACTATTCCATCCTTCATAACAGCTATTCTATCAGAAATTGCAAGTGCCTCTTCTTGATCATGTGTAACATAAACAGTTGTTATACCAACCTCTTTTTGAACATCTCTTATAGCACTTCTCATCTCAACTCTTAATTTCGCATCTAAGTTTGAAAGGGGCTCATCCATAAGTAGAACGCTTGGATGAATTACTATTGCTCTTGCCAAAGCAACTCTTTGTTGTTGTCCACCTGACAATCTTTCAGGTAATCTATCTTTATATTCATCTATTTTTACTACATTTAATATATCTGAAACTTTCTTTTCCATTTCTGTTTTTGTAAGCTTTCTTAATTTTAGTCCGTATTCTACATTTTGCTTTACAGTTAAGTGAGGAAAAATAGCATAGTTTTGGAATACCATACCTATATTTCTCTTATGAGCTGGAATATCATTGATAACTTTATCTTCAAAATAAATCTCTCCACCTTCAATGCTATTAAAACCTGCTATCATTCTTAAAAATGTTGTTTTACCACAACCTGAAGGCCCAAGTAGAGTGAAAAATTCTCCATTTTCTATATCTAAATTTAAATTAGGAATTACAACATTATCTCCATATTTTTTAATTATATTTCTTGCTTTAATTGAAACGCTCATTTTTACTTCCTCCTTTTTAGAAAATTAGTCTACAACTTTTATGAAGTAGACTAATTTTAAAATCATCTTTATTTACTAGTAAATATTTCTTTAAATTTATCTATCCAAACTTGTTTATTTGCTGCTACTACATCTGCATCATCTTTTATAATATTAATATCTTCCATAGCCTTTAAACCTTCTGCTGGATCTACATCTTTTCTTACAGATCTTCTGCTTAACTCAGATGCAACTAATGTTTGAGCTTCTTTGCTAGTTACGAAATCAATAAATTTCTTAGCATTGTCCATATTTTTAGCGCCTTTAATTATTGCAACACCATCTGGTTTAGAAATAACTCCTTCTTCCATATAAACAAGCTTTACAGGTGAACCATCTTTAACATATTTTGCTCCACCTTCTTCAAAAGTTAAACCAACTGTATATTCTCCATCAGCTACTCCTTTATAAACAGCAGATGAACCTGATAATAATTTACCATCTAAATTCTCAGCTAACTTATCTGCATAATCCCATCCTTTTTCAGGATCTCCATTACCCATTGCATAAAGCATATTTACTAAATGCTCAAATGATGATGAGGATTTTGCTGGGTCTGCATGAGCAATTTTTCCTTTTAATTCTGGATTTAATAAATCTTCATAACCTTCTACTTTAATATCACCAATTAAGTTAGTATTAACCATAATTACACTTGGAATGTCAGAAAATCTTGTTATTGATCCTTCAACATTCTTATTTTGATCTAGTATATCGTCTTCATTAACTGATTTATATTGTTCAAACAAATCTGCCTTTGGTTGTAATGTTCCTATTGATCCCCCCCACATTACATCGCCTAGTGGGTTGTCCTTTTCAGATTCGACACGTTTTAATAATTCTCCAGTACCAGCTGCTACAACCTCTACTTGAATTCCAGTTTCATTTTCAAACTCTGCTACTATTGGATCAATAAACTCTAATGGATGAGGACAATAAACAACTAACTCTTTAGAACCTGTATCCTCACCTGCTGATCCTGTTGTCTCTGTCTTTTGACCACATGAAATCATACCAACCATCATTGAAGCACATAATAATGTAGCTAAAACTTTTTTCATTTTTAAATCCCCCTTAATCTTTTATAATTTTCTCTTTTCTTTTGATACTTTTATGATATCAGATGTAAACGTATAAACAAATCCTATAATCTGCATAAATATCTCAATTTATGAACTAAATATATATAAATAATATCAGCACTAAAATAAAGGTCGCTTTACAGCAACCTTTATTAATAATATATAAGATTATTCATTAAGTAACTCTCAAACAGCTCCAAATTTAATATTATTTTTATTTGAAAATCAATATAAAATTTTTATATATAGTTTGCAACAAAAGCTATTAAGTATGATGCCGGAATAAATAATACTAATGCTGCAAAAGTCCCCACAATCTTGCTACCAACCATCCCAATTACACAACCTCTAAAGTCTTCTTCACTACACTTTCCCTCAACAACATCATCAGTCATTATGGATAAATGTGGATCAATAATAATAGAGGTTAATATAGTTGCAGTACCATTAATAATTGGTGAAAGTGATAAGCAAACCGTTCCAAGTTCAGGAACTATACTACCTGCATATATAGGCGCAAATGCTCCTGCAGTCATTATTGTGACAGAAATACAATTATAAAATAAAATTCTTTTAGGAAGATTTTTAAAATTAATGCTTGTTAAACTCTCTTTTACTGGAATCGCTATACTATCCCTCATATATTTAACCCCAGTTTTTGAAAAACTATGAATAATTAACTTTGGTATGGATTTTTCAATTGAAAAATGATTTACAGCTTTACTAAATGCCTTTTGGAAGGTTGGAATTAAAAAAGCTCCAACTATAGACGCTAAACCAGAAATTATAATTATTAAATTAAAAATTTTAATTAGCTCATTACTATTAGGATTAGTTGCAACAAACTTTGTTAATAAAGGAGATTGAAAAGTTACTGCTGTTCTAGATACTATCATAAGTACATTAAATACAGCAAAAGTCACAGCTATTTTCCCTGTTCTAACTCCTACTAATCTTGTAGAATATGCTAATGTTCCAATTAATGAAATTATAAAATTTAATATCAATACTATTATTATTTGAGCATCCATATAAACTCCTTCATAATCCACTTAAATATAGGTAAATAACAACCTATGCTCCTATAAATCTTCATATACTATATTTTACATATTATTTATAGTAAATAAGTACATTGCATTATAATTTTCTTCACTTTTTAAAATAGATTCTATATCATCATTAGTTAATGCATTATCATTAACTAAATAATATATATCTTCATTATTATTTTTATAACTCTTCAAATAAAGATATTCGAACATATAATAATCTCCAACTCCAAACTTATCTCTTGTAGTATCTATTGCTCCATAATAACTTTTTCCATCATATTTTAACTTAGTTAGTATTGGATCCCCTTCAATAGTATATTGTACTATTATTATCTCAGACGAAACTCCTTTACTAGAATCTTCTATAAATCTATTAAGTATATTTATATCTAAATTCCTATTATCGTAGGACAAAATTAAATGTCCTTTATTTATTCCTTCTTCTAAATCATAATCCTTTGGTATTTCTTTAAGTTCATCCTGAATAATATCAAATTTAGTCCTATTTATTAATACTTCATTTTTAGTCATTGATGTATTAGTACATCCTACTAATGCAATTATTACAATACCTAAAATATAAATTAACATTTTCTTCATAATAACAACCTCCTTATATTAGTAATACAAAACAAAGAAATATATTGTTACATTATTTATAAATTATTTTAACACTCCAATTCTCTCCACAGGAAGTATTCTAAAAGTTGCTTTTCCTTCAATTTGATTAATATTTATTAATCCAAAATATTCTTTTTACAAGCATGATTAATCCTCCATAAACTCACCACTTAAAATAGACATTATATGCACATTATAAAATTTATCATTTATAAATAATGCATCTCTCTTTATGCCTTCTTCCCTAAAGCCACATTTTTCATACATTGCCTTTGCCCTTGGATTATAATCAAATACTTCTAATTCCACTCTGTGTAAGCCTAAATTTTTAAAGGCATATTTCAATACTTCTTTTGTTGCTTTATATCCTATTCCTTTATTAAAATATTTTTTACTAAATAAAGCTATTCTATAACTACAACTTTTATACTCTTCATCTATATCTATAAGTACGATTTCACCTATAATCTCATCTTTATTATTGCAAATTAAAAAATGTTTTCTTTCTTCATCACTTGAGCTTTTTTCTATAAACTTTTGGATTTCTTCCTTACTTGGATTATTAGTTGTTCCAGTATAATAATTCACATCCTTATCAGGTCTTTCAAATCCTACTTCCCAATATTCATCTAAATCTTTTATTTCTAATGATCTTAAGTATATATCCATATACTACCTCCAACAATTTTATATATTCTAAACATTCTCCATTAATTAACAATAATTATATCACATAATATTTGTATCAAAAATATTCTTTAAAATTTTACTTTATTTGTAATTATATGTTAAAATATTTGTGTATATATTAAATAAATGGAGGAAAATAATAATGAATGCTTTACTTGAAAAACTTATTAGTGCACTACCTATAATAATTATTGTAGTTGTAGTGTTAATACTCTTCCTTTCTTTCTGGAGAAGGGTTCCTGCTGATAAAGCCATGGTAATTACAGGTCTAAGGAAAAGGGTTTTATTAGGCAGAGGCGGCCTTATGATTCCTATTCTTGAAACAGCTTCTACTATTTCTCTTGAAAATATCTCTATGACTACAGACGTAAATGAAGCACCTGCAAAACAAGGTATATTTGTAAATATAGTAGGTACCGCTGTAGTTAAGGTTAAAAATGATACCGAAAATGTATTAAAAGCTGTAGAGCAATTTTCTAATGGTGGAGAAAAAAATACAGTTAATGTAATTAGAACTATAGTAGAACAAATATTAGAAGGTAAATTAAGAGGTATAGTATCTACATTAACAGTTGAACAAATTAATGAAGACAGAGCTTCTTTTGAACAAAGAATAGAAGACGACATAAGAAATGAACTTGAATCTATGGGACTAGTATTAATTTCATATACTATTTTAAAAATTAGTACACAAGGTGGTTATTTAGAAAATAGAGCTAAACCTCAAATAGCAGCTGCTAAGTCAGAAGCTGACATTGCAGAGGCTGAAAGAAGAAGAGATACGGAAATCAAAACTGCAGTTGCTACAAGAGAAGGTCAAAAAGCCAAACTTGCAGCTGAAACTGAAATTGCTCAAAGTGAAAGAGATAAAAAACTAAAGTTAGAATCCTTTAGAGCAGAACAAGATAAAGCAAAAGCTAATGCAGACGTTGCATATAAATTACAAGAAGCAGAAAATAATGCATTATTAGCTGAACAACAAGCTGCACTTGCTGAAAAGGAAGCTTTAGTTGTAGAAAAGAAATTAATTGCTGAAATAAAAAAACCAGCAGATGCTAAAAAATATGAAGTAGAAGTTGCCGCTGAAGCAGATAAAATACAAGCAATAAAAAAAGCAGAAGCAGAAGCAGAAACAATAAAAGTTAAAGCTATCGCAGAAGCTGAGGCTAAAAAAATCCAAGCTGAAGCAGATGCAACTGCTATAAGAGCAAAAGGATTAGCTGAAGCAGATGCTATTAAAGCAAAAGGAATTGCAGAAGCAGAAGCTAAGGATAGATTAGCTGAAGCTATGGCTAAATATGGAGAAGCTGCTATTGTAGAAATGATAGTAAATAGATTGCCAGATGTAATGAAAGAAGTTGCAAGTCCATTAGAACAAATTGATAAATTAACTGTTATAGATAATGGTGGAAATCAAGGAGCTTCAAAAGTTTCAAAAATAGTAACGGATGTAGCTGCTAATGGATTTGAGGTGTTAAAAGATTTAACTGGTGTAGATTTATCTAAAGTAATAAATGATTTTGTAAATAAAAAAACACCTACAATACAACCAAAAAGTGAAATAATTGATACAGAAAATTCTACTAATGCATAATGCGTAATGGATAATGCATAATTAAGGTAGTAATTTGTACCAAATTACTTAAAATAACAATTAAAAACTCCCTATAATAGGGAGTTTTTTCCTTAATTTTTTTAATTTCTTCATTCTTTCATTCTTTCATTTTCCATTAACTGATGTTTATTTTCTTTTCTTCTCTCATTGTTTTGTATGCAGCTATTACAAAAAATGCAATTGCAAATAATAGAATCATAAATAGATATTTATAAATCCCACTAAAGCTAGAACCCTGCTGAATTGCTAATATAGATTCCATAGCCCATCTAACTGGAGTAAAATATGATATTTTCTCTATTAATGGTGGAAGCATATCAACTGGTACAAAAGCACCTCCAAGCATTAATATTAATATATTAGCAAAATTAAATATATTAGAAGCCTCTGATCTATTTTTAGAAAAAGCACTACAACATAAAGCAAGGCTAATTGATACTAATCCAACTAAAGCTAATATAATAAATAATTCAAAGCTAGTTAACCCCGTTTCTAATTTTAGCACTTTTGTGCTTAAAACTCCTAATGCAACTTGAATTAGTATTGAAATATATCCAGTTAAAATATGACCTAAATAATATTCAGAAGTTTTAACTGGTGCCATAAATATCCTCATATAAATATTTGCATTCTTTTCATCGAATATTTTATATGCTCCCATCATACCTCTTATTAGCATAAACATTATTAAGAAACCTATAAACATTTGACTTGATGAATAATCATTATGCAAGTCATTTAATCCTTGTTTTTTTATGCTAATCGATGCATTATTAGTATAATTCTCTAAAGAACTGTAATAAATTTCTTTGTTACTATCACTAGCAATTGAAATATCACTAATATTTTTCATTTCCATGTTAATTAGCTCTTTAATTAAGTTTCCTATACCATCATTTTCAACTGCAGTAACTTTAATTTTATTTATTTCTCCATTAATCATAGACTCTTCAAAGTTTTCTTCTATTTCTATTGCTACAGATATAGCTTTTTCTGAAAATAAATTATCAATTTCTTCTTTTTTAATTTCATTTACATTAAAACCTTGTTGTTTTTTTAATGATAATTCTATTATTTCACTACTTTTACTGTTATCATTATCAATTATCCCTATATTAATATATCCAGAACTTGTACCAATTATTTTTAACATAATGAAAAGTATAAATATAGGAGCTAATAGCGATATTATAAATCCAAAAGGATTTTTCAATATATCAACTCTTAAATTATTTTTAATTAATACTAATATATTTTTCATTGCTATTATCCTCCTTCCTTGACAATAGATAGATTGAAATAATTATAACTATTAATGTTACAAAGCCAAATATCAGCCAATTATACAATGTGCTTTTATCTCCAGAATAAATATATCTAAAAATACTACTATTAAACCATCTTAATGGTGATATCTTAGTTATTAAATTAAGAAATCCATCCATCTCACCATATATTGCAATATATCCTCCTCCTATAAAAGTTAATACTGGTATAGCTACATTTTGCAATATGGTTACTGGTACTTTATCATTTTCAAAAATAATAGGTACCACAACTCCCAAGCCATTAACCAAAATTAAGAAAGGTATCATAGCAAGTGGCATTATCAACAAGTTATCTCCATAATTAACATTAAATAATATATTGCTTAAAATATACGTTACAAGTGAAACTCCAAATGAAAATATAAAATATCCTATAAAACTTGATAGATAATACTTATTTATAGATATTCCAGAAAGTTTTATTCTATCTTTAATATTACATCTTTTATCTTCCTTTACACAAAATAGCGGATAATTTATAAAGTAAAATAACATAAGTCCTATTTCTGCTACTCCATAATAATCTATAGAACTTGGACTATTCTCATGAGGTATATTTTTTTCTTCAATAAAATCTACATTTTCTCCACTTCTTATTATTTCTTCCCCTTTTATAGGGTTAATTTTAAATACTTCAATAACTGAATTATATCTATTAACTACTCCTTCTAATATTCCATACACTAAAGATGATTTTATATATGATTCATCATTAGAATAAAACTCTATAGTACCATCTATTAAGTGTAAGAAAATAGATCTGTTAACACTAACTTCTCTTTTACCTTCTTCAATACTATCTATTTCATTTATATTTATTTTTTCAATATTTTCATTTTCATTAACTGTAGTTACAAATGTATTGAACACTTCATTAATTTGATTATTCCCTTCATTGTAATAGTAGATATTTAATTCATCTATAGCTGAACTATTATTCATCTTACTAACATAAGATGATAAGGTGTTGCCAATTAAAAAAACTAAGAATAAAGGGAAAAATATCATAAACATAAGATTTCTTCTATCTCTAAGGCAATTTAAAATTACTGCTTTAATAATTACAATCATATTTCTCCCTCCTAATCCCTTAACTTCTTACCTGTTAATGATAAAAATACAGTTTCTAAAGTTACTTCTTTGAACCCTAAATTATTAATTTTTAAATCTTCTTTAGAAACTTCCTTTATTATCTTGTTTAAGTTATTTACATCCTTTGAAGAAGTTATAGTAATATCATTGTTATCTATTGAAATATCTAAGACTCCTTCTATATTTCTCAACTCTTCTATGCTAACCTTATAAATATCATCAACTCCTATATTGAAAATCCTTTTATCACTTACAATATCCTTTAACTCTTCTTTTGAACCTTCAACAATTATTTTACCTCTATCAATAATTGCAATTTTGCTACATAAATATTCTGCCTCTTCCATATAGTGAGTTGTATATATTATAGTTACCCCAATACTATTTAGCTGCTTAACAGCCTGCATTATATTATTTCTTGATTGTGGATCTATACCCACTGTCGGTTCATCCATAATTAATATTTTAGGCTTATGAACTATAGCACACGCTATATTTAATCTTCTTAACATTCCTCCAGAAAACTCATTAGCTTTTTTCTTTTTTACATCTAATAGTCCAGTAAAATCTAAAGCATTATCTATAGCTTCTATTAGCTCCTTCCCCCTTAATCCATAAAGCTCGCCAAAAAACTTAACATTTTCATAGGCTGTAAACTCGTTATATACGGCTAAGTTCTGTGGAACTAATCCTAGATGCCTTTTTATACTAACTGAATTTTTTCTTATATCCTCTCCTAGTATTTTTATTTTTCCATAACTAGGATATAACAATGAACATATTAAACTGATAAGTGTACTTTTCCCTGCACCATTAGGCCCTAATATTCCATATATCTCCCCTTCTTCTATAGATAAATTAATATTATCAACTGCTATAGTATTATCATATTTTTTTACTAAATCCTTAACCTCAATAACCTTCATAAATAACCCTCCTAAATATTTCTTAATTTTATTATATAAAAAAGACCTTGCCAATTAATCTAGCAAAGGTCATTTTCAACATATGACAAAAGTCATGTATTTTATTCTTATTATTTATATTCTCCACTTTTTTATGTAATAAATTGCAATTTGAGTTCTATGGGTTAAATTAGTTTTTTGTAATATAGAGGTAATATAATTCTTGACAGTTCCTTCTGAAATAAACAGTTTTTTAGATATTTCCTTATTACTTAAGCCTTCAGAAATAGCCTTCATTACTTCTAGCTCTCTTTCTTTAAACAAGTTTTTATCTATTATATTTTCTTCCCTATCAGTTTTTATATTACTCCTAAGCTTGTTTAAAATTTCTTCTTGTATAACTGATATACCTTCATTAACCATTTTTATAGTTTCAATAATTTTATCTGGCTTAGTATTTTTTAATAAATATCCCCTAGCACCATTTTTTATTCCTTCGCTTATATATTCATCTTCATCAAAAGTGGTTAAAATTATTACCTTTGTTTCAGTCTTCTCTGATATTTCTAAAGTTGCTTTAACTCCATTTAATATTGGCATCCTAACATCTACTAAAGCTATATCTATTCTATTTTTCAACAAAAAGTCAACTAAATCCTTTCCATTTTCAAAAACCTCTACAACTTCTATATCTTTATCGTAAGATAAAATAATTTTTAAACTTTCTCTAATTAAAGAATCATCATCTGCAATTACTAATTTTATACTCATATTTCCTCCCTAAGATGGAATTAAAATAATAACTCCAAACCCCTCATCATTATTAATAATTAATTTACCATTTAAATTACTTACACTTTCTTCAATATTTCTTAACCCAATACCTTTTTGAACTTTCTTACATCCAAATCCATTATCTTTAACTTCCAACTTTATAAATTTATTTAATATTTCTATTTTTATATCAATGAAATTTCCATTAGAGTACTTAATTGAATTAGTAGTTAACTCTATTATAATATTTATAAAAACTATCCACAAATTAGTATTAATTTTCTCTAAGTCACCACTATATGATACTCTTCCCTTAATTTTTGTTCCCTTAATTTTCTCGTCTAAAATTTTTCTTACCCTGTTAATTCCAAGTTCCTCTTCTGCTGGCTTAATGTTTCTTAATGTCATTCTTATTTCTTCCATACCTTTTCTTAAATTTTCTGTACAATTATCTAACATAGAAAATCCTTTTTCTTTATCATTTTCTAAAACAAACTTACTTGCTTCTAACTGTAATAATGTACCTGAAATAGTATGTCCTATTTTATCATGAAGCCTTGCTGATATTTTATTTCTTTCTTCTAATCTTGCTGTATAAAGAATTTGTTCCTGTATATCTCTTTCATCAGCTAACTTTTTCTGCAAGCTATATATCGTCTTTCGCTGTTCTTCTTGATTTAAATCTATATCTTTTATTTTATTATTTTTATTTTCGTTACTAATTATTAATACTAGTAAGAGAGTAAATATTATAATTACATTCTTAAAATTACTATCATTTATTAAAAAAAGTATTGGTAAAAAACTAAATGATAATGTAAAAATAGGCTTCTTTTCTTTTACAATATACTCCACCATCAATATGCTAAACATTAAAATAGCTAAAGGTATATATTTAATACTAAATAATATTAAAATTCCCTCAATTACAGAAATCCACTTAAAATAAGTTTTATTATTTGCTAACATTCCCTTAATGAAAATAACTATAATATAAATTACTATAAAAGATACAACTATAAAACTAAGTTTATTTTCATCTATACTTGTCCATCCTATATATATACTTAATATTAACTTAACTAAAATATAAATATCATAATTATTAATAAAAACACCCCCAAGGAAAAATGAATAATGTATAATGTAAAATGAAAAATTCAGGAAATAATTCAGACAAGCTGAATTATGAAATTTTTAAACTCCAAAGGAGTTTATTCCTTTAATTATGCATTGATATTATAAATATTTCATGACTAGTGTTGTAATTTGTTCCAAATTACTTAAATTAATTTTATAAAAACTCCCTTAAACAGGGAGTTTTTATCTATAATCTTTTCATTCTTTCATTTTTTCATTTTTTCATTCTTCATTATTTGCCGTATCTTTTTACTATATTTACAATTACTTCTACAGCTTTTTCCATTGATTCAATTGGTACATATTCATACTTTCCGTGGAAGTTTTCTCCTCCAGCAAATATATTAGGAGTTGGTAATCCCATGAATGATAATCTTGCACCATCTGTACCTCCTCTTATTGGTCTAATATTAGGAGTAACATTTGCTTCTATCATCGCTTCGTTAGCATTATCTATAATGTGCATAACAGGCTCAATTTTTTCTTTCATATTCCTATATTGCTCTTTAATTTCTACTACTACAGTTCCTTCACCATATTTTTGATTTAATTCTTTTTCTATTTCTTTAAGCTTATTTTTTCTTGCTTCAAAAGTATCAGTAAAGAAATCTCTAATAATATAACTTAATGTAGTATTTTCAACTGTTGCATTTATATCTGTAAGATGATAAAAACCTTCATATCTTTCTGTTTTTTCAGGGACTTCATCTAGTGGTAGGCTATTAATAAATTCATTAGCTACCATAATAGAATTTAACATTTTATCTTTAGCATAGCCTGGATGAACATTAACACCTGTAACTTTCACTTTAACACCTGCTGCATTAAAGTTTTCAAACTCTAATTCTCCTATTCTTCCGCCATCCATAGTATAAGCAAAATCTGCTCCAAAGCCTTCAACATCAAAGTGATCCGCGCCTTCGCCGATTTCCTCATCCGGAGTGAAACCTATCTTTATATCTCCATGTTCTATTTCTGGATGATTAATTAAGTATTCAACTGCAGTCATTATTTCTGCAAGTCCAGCCTTATCATCGGCTCCTAAAAGAGTATTACCATCTGTTGTAATTAATCTTTGTCCTATATATAGTTTTAATTCTGGTGAAAATTTAGGAGATAAAACTACTGAATCATTTAATTTAATATCCCCACCATCATAATTTTCAATAATTTGAGGATTTACATTTTCTCCACTATAATCAGGAGCTGTATCCATATGAGCTATAAATCCTATTGAAGGTAAGTCCCTATTACAGTTTTTTTCTAAAGTTGCATATACATATCCATGCTCACTTATTCTTGCATCTTTTAAGCCTAATTCCTTTAATTCATTATATAATTTTTCAGCAAGTACCAATTGTCCTTTAGTACTTGGAGTTACTCTTGTTGTTTCATCAGATTTTGTATTAATCTTAACATATTCTAGAAATCTTTCTTCTACTTTTTTCATAATGTCACTCTCCATTTCGATATTGTTTTATTACTAATTTAATGAAAATATACTATTAGCAATGAACAATATGTTTTACATTTTTTATCTTATACTCTATATTTTAGCACAATAGTATAAATAATTCGTATAATTAATTATAAAACTAATAAAAAATATATACTCTTAGAAACTTAATGTATATTACAAAATGATTTCAAGAAAATAAATTGTATTAAATTAACTTTTAAACTATTGATTTTCATTCTTAATAAGCCTATACTTCCTTATAAGGATATAAAATTAAATATAAACGGTGGTGAATATAAGTGAATAATACAATAGAAATAATTAAGAATCATAGATCAATAAGACAATACTTAGATAAAGACATTTCAGATGATGTTATTGATGAAATAGTAAAATGTGCTCAAGCTATGCCAAATTCTATAAATGGTCAACAAACAACTATAATAGTAGTTAGAGACAAAGATAAACGAGAAAAATTAGCGGAACTTACTGGAAATCAGCCTTATGTTTCAGAAGCCCCAGTATTTCTTGTTTTTTTAATAGACTTTTATAGAACATACCTTGCTGCTCAAAAGAATAATGTTGAACAGATAGTTCATGAATATATTGAAGGTACTGAAGTTGGTTCTGTAGACGTTGGAATAGCTTTAGGGGCAGCTACAATTGCTGCAGAATCACTTGGTCTTGGTGTAGTTCCAATAGGCGGCGTTAGAAAAGATCCTGAAAAAGTCATTGAGCTTTTAGATCTTCCAAAATATACATTCCCATTAGTTGGATTAGTAGTTGGTTATCCAGCTAACAACTCCAATAAGAAACCAAGAATTCCTTTTGATAGTTATAGACATTTAGAAAAATATGATAAAGAAATTGTTGAAGCCTCAATTGATTCCTATGATGAACAAATGAGCCTATATTTAAAAGAAATTGGCAGATATGACAAAGAAAAAGATTGGAGTTCTAGAACCTCTGAACTTTACAAGCTAAATTATTCTCCAAAAGTTAAAGCTACAATGGAAAAACAAGGGTTTTCTAGTAAATAACATTAATAAATGAGAAAGGAGCTGTATTATCAGCTCCTTAGTTATTGTAGTTTAATTAATATTCATTTAAATTTTATACTATCTAAAATTATATTTCGTAACTATACTTTCTCTATCTGTAGTTTTATCATTATAATATTCATAGAATGATAATCCTAAGAAGCTACCAGTTACATTATGAACATTTTTATATCCAAGATTTTGTAACGCTAAAGCAGCATTATAACTTCTTTGACCTGTTCTACAATGTAAATAAACTGGAATGTCTTTTGGTATTTCATTAACTCTCTCTCTTAATTGACTTAATGGAATATTCTTTGCTCCATTAATATGTCCATTTTCAAACTCTCTAATTTCTCTTACATCTATAATATAAGCATTACTTTCTACTAACTCTCTTACTTTATCAATATTAACTTGTTTAAAATCACCATTTAATAAATTAGAGGCAATATATCCTGCATAATTTACAACATCCTTAGCTGTACTATATGGTGGTGCATAGCAAAGTTCTAAATCCTTTAAGTCTTCTACTGTACCACCTAGTTTAATTAATGTAGCCACTACATCTACTCTCTTAGCTACATCACCTAATCCTATAGCTTGTGCCCCTAAGACTTTTCCTGTTGGTACTTCGAACAATAATTTAAAGTGAAGAGGCTTAGAATCTGGCATAATTCCTACCTTATCATTTGTTATTAATCTCACTATATCATAGTTTATATTCATATTTAATGCTTTTATAAGTCCTTCATTTAACCCTGTAGATGCAGCATTATAATCAAATACCTTTATAGCTGAAGATCCTATATAACCTTTATTTATTCCTTTTTTCCCATTAATATGATCAGCCACTGATCTTGCTTGCTTTAATGCGGGCCCTGCTAAAGATACCTTTGTTGCACTATGACTTAATGCGTGATAAACTTCAATTGCATCACCAACTGCATATATATCATCATCACTTGTTTTATAATTACTATCTACTTTAATGGCTCCAGTTACTCCAATTTCAAGTCCAGCTTCCTTTGCTAAAGCAGTTTCAGGGGTAACTCCTATTGCCATTACTACAGCTTTTGCATTAATCTTTTTACCAGAATTTAATACTACTTTATTTTCTTCAAAATTCTCTACCTTATCGCCTACAATTAAATTAATTCCCTTATCGTAAATTTCCTTATGTAATATTTGAACCATATCATAATCAAAAGGTTTTAATATTTGATTTAGAGCTTCAATTAATGAAACATTATATCCTGCTTCCCTTAAGTTTTCAGCAGCTTCTACTCCAATAAATCCACCGCCTATAACTGCTACATCCTTAGTATTAAGATCTTTAACAAATTTATTTAATTTATCTATGTCTACTACATTTCTAATTGTAAATACATTTACTTTTTCAATACCAGGAATATTAGGTACTATTGGTCTTGCTCCTGGAGATAAAATTAATTTATCATAGCTTTCTCTATAAACTTCTCCACTTAAATAGTTTTTCACTTCTATTTCTTTATTTTCTCTATCTATAGAAATTACTTCACTATTTACTCTTGCTTCAATATTATAGTGTGCCTTAAATTTTTCAGGACTCATAAGAACTAGCTTATCAGCTTCATCAATTATTCCACTTAAATGATATGGAAGTGCACAGTTTGAGAAAGAAACATGAGGTCCTTTTTCAAACATAATAATATTATCCTCTTCACTTAATCTTCTTAATCTTGCAGCAGCTGATGCTCCGCCTGCAACTCCACCAACTATTAATATTTTTTTCATATCAAAAACCTCCTTAATTAAGTTAATAGTTAAGAGTTAAGAACTAATAGTTGTTGTAAAAACTTAGCAAGCTAAGTTTTCTTAATTTTAATAACTTTTATCTTTTAACTCTTTCTTTTTACTTATTACTTACTTCTTATCTCTTCACTCTTACTTCTTACTTCTTACTTCTTACTTCTTACTTACTTTCTCTTGCTTCCAGCATAAGAACCTACTCCACCAGAAACATTTACAACATCATAACCTAAGCCAGTTAACTTACTACAGGCTCTTTGACTTCTTCCTCCTGATTGACAAAGAATATGATATTCCTTATCTTTATTTAAATACTTCTCTGGTTCTTCTAAAAGCTCTCCCATAGGTATATTCTTTGCAGTCTTTATACTTCCTCTTCTATATTCAAAAGGTTCTCTTATATCTATTAAGTCAATCTTTCCAATTAAATTATCAATATCATTAACATTTATAACCTTTCCAGTGCTTTTATTAAATAATCCAAACATCTTACCATCTCCTATGTAATTCTTTATAATTATATTGTAATTCATAAATAATTATTTTTATGTAACTTAGTCACAATAATTGAAATTTTTTTACTATTTGTATATAATTTTTAATATTAAGTAAATATTCTAATTTAGAAGGTTGAATTTATGATAGATAAAAAATTATATCAAACTAATGATTTTAAAAGTATAGTTCTAAATAATATTCCACTAATAGATGTAAGAGCTCCTATAGAATTTGAAAAAGGAGCTTTTTTAACTAGTATCAATATGCCAATACTAAATAATGAAGAAAGACATATAATCGGTATTTGTTATAAAGAAAAAGGAAATGAAGAAGCCACTAGACTTGGTTATAATATTGTTTCTGGAGAAATTAAAGAATATAGGGTTAGCCTATGGACAAGTTTTATAAAATCAAACCCTAATGCTATAGTTTATTGTTTTAGAGGTGGTTCAAGATCTAGAATAGCCCAAGAATGGATAGTTACAGAATTGAATAAAGATATTCCAAGAATACTAGGAGGATATAAGGCTTTTCGTAACTACTTATTAGATTCTCTTTCAAGAGAAAATCAAAACTATATTCCAATAGTATTAACTGGATATACTGGCTCTGGAAAAACCAAGTTATTAAAAGAATTAAAGAATTCAATTGACTTAGAAGGAATAGCTAATCATAGAGGTTCTTCTTTTGGAGCTCATGTTAATCCACAGCCAACTCAAATAAACTTTGAAAATAACTTAGCTTATGATTTGATAAAAAAACAACATAAAGGCTATAAATATATTGTTTTTGAAGATGAAGGGAAAAATATAGGTAAAAATTTTATTCCTCAAGAATTTTTTAGTTACTTTCGCTCTGGGGAAATAGTTCTTTTATCTTCACCTCTAGAAGAACGTATAGAAAATACATTAAGAGAATATGTTATTGAAGCTCAAATTGACTACACTAACTTATATGGATACGAAGAAGGGCTAAATAACTGGTTTAATTACATATATTCCAGTATGGATAGGTTAAAAAAGAGATTAGGTGGAGATAAATTCAAAAAAGTTATAACCGAGCTTGAATTTGCTTATAAAAACCAATTATCTACAGGTAACACAGAGTATCATAAATATTGGATAGAATTATTTTTAAAAGAATATTACGATCCACTTTATAAATTCTCTTTAGAAAAAGTAAAAGATAGAATTATTTTTCAAGGAAATTATAATGAAGCAAAGGATTATTTAAATAATTTAAAATAAAAAATGAATATAAATATTATATTTCTTTCTCCGTGGCAAAATCCAAGTCGAAGTCATATAATATTTATATTCTTCTATGCTAAAGATATTAATTTATGTCAAAACTAAATAGCAAATATTTTAATTAAATAAGAATTCATCAATTAATTTTTCTGTATTATAAGAATCCCATTTTCTATCAATTAAATTTACGCCACTCTTTAATACTGGATGTGATTCATGATAACTTTCTTTAGTATTATCTTTGTAAATTATTCCAATAGGAATTCCCTCATCTCCAAATTCTTCTGCCTTTTTTAAGGCTTCATATTTATTAGTATAATCATAACTATCATCTAATTTATATATTCTATCCTTATACCACTTATAAGTATTCACCTTATTAAAAACTACGCAAGGTTGCATTATATCAACTAAAGCATACCCCTTATGATTTACTGCAGCCTTAATCATTTCTTTAAGATGTGCTTTATCAGATGAAAAGCTTCTTGCAACAAATGTAGCTCCAGCACTTATTGCAATTGCTAATGGATTCATAGGCTCCATATACACACCTTCAAATTGCATTGATGTTACTTGTCCAATTCCTGTTGTCGGTGATCCTTGTCCTTTAGTTAAACCATAAATTTGGTTATCATGAACTAAGTGAACCATATCTATATTTCTTCTTATACAATGTATAAAATGATTTCCTCCCTCTCCATAAGAGTCTCCATCTCCACTAGTTACAATCACCTTTAAGTTTTTATTAACCATCTTTATTGCCTGAGCAGGAGGAAGAGCTCTACCATGAAGTCCATTAAAACCATTAGCTTTAAGATAATGTGGTGTTTTCGCTGCTTGACCTATCCCTGATACTAGTACTACATCTTCTGGTCTTAAATTTAATTCAGCTAAAGTTTCTTTTAATGATATTAGTATTCCAAAGTTACCACAACCAGGACACCAAGCATTATCATCATTACTTTTATAAATATTTAAATCTAACATTAAAACTCCTCCCTTCTTAGTTTATCAACAATCTCTTTTCCAGTTATTTGTCTTCCATCATACTTCAATATGCTATTACTCATTAGAATTCCAGTTTCTTGAGTAATAAGCTTTCCTAATTGCCCAGTATAGTTTTGTTCTACATTTATTATCTTCTTAGCTATCTTTGCATATTGTCTTAAAGTTTTTTCTGGAAGTGGATATATATCTCCAAAACTTAATGCTCCTATATTTTTCCCTTCACTAGTCAATTCATCTATTGCATCTTTTAAAGCTCCATAAGTTGAACCAAATCCAACTAATAAAATATCTAACTTTTCATTACCAATGAATTCAGGCTCTTCCATCTCATTCTTAATTAATTGAAGCTTTTTCATTCTTTTTTCCATTTGAGCATTTCTTACATCTGAAGCTTCAGTAATATGTGCCTCTTCAGTATGCTCATCACTATCTACTAAGACTGTTTCTCCCCTTTTATTTCCTGGAATCATTCTAGGAGATATGCCACTTTCAGTAATCTTATATCTCTTATATTCTTCATCTTCTAACAATTCTTCTCCATTAGATATATAATTCTCTATCTTAACATTAGCTAAATCATATTTAGGAACTGTTATATTTGCATCAGCCAAATACTGATCTGTTAATAAAATTACTAAAGTTTGATACTTATCAGCTAAATTTAATGCCTTTACAGTTTTATAAAATGCATCTTCCGCATTTCTTACACTAATAACGGCTCTTGGAAACTCTCCTTGAGCAGCAGTTAATAAAAAGCTTAAATCACTTTGTTCAGTTCTTGTTGGTAATCCTGTTGCAGGCCCTGGTCTTTGAGAATCTACAACAACAATCGGTGTTTCAGTTATACCTGCAAGACCAAAAGCTTCTACCATAAGTGAAACTCCACCCCCTGAGCTTCCAGTCATAGCTCTAGCACCAGCATAAGATGCTCCTATGGCAAAATTTATTGCTGCTATTTCATCTTCTGCTTGATCTACAACAATTCCAATTTCAGTTTGTTTCTTGGCTAAATACGTCATAATACTTGTTGCTGGTGTCATTGGGTATGCTGAATAAAAATTAACCCCTCCTGCAATTGCTCCTAAAGCTATTGCATTATTTCCATTAATCAACATATACTTTGATAGGTCATCACCTTTTGCCTTATACTTTGACTCTATAAGGTCATATCCAAGTTTGACTGCTTCGATATTCTTCTTTATAATTTCTTCTGATAACTTGTTACTAAAATATTTTTCTACATCTTCTATTTCTAAAGAAAAATACTTTAATATTACTCCTGCTGCTACGGAAGTAAATGCTTTAGATAAACCTAAGCCTTTTGCTAGTTCTAATAAAGGTAATTTTAAGATTACATCATCATCTAACTTCATCCCATTATCAGCTATTATAACTCCATCCTTTACCAATCTATCTTTATGATATAAAACTGTATTTTCATCTAAGGCAAGTATTAAATCCAATTTATCTTTATGAGCGAACACTTTATTTTCTCCAAATCTAATTTGTATAAAATTATGCCCTCCCCTTACTCTTGACATATAATCTTTGTTAGAAAACAAGTGAAATCCAGACTTTTTAATTACTTTTTCTAAAAAATCGCTAATGGTATCTAACCCTTGTCCAGCACTTCCTCCTATTAATATATTGTACTGCATAAAATTCCCTCCCTTTATACCTCTATTTACTACAAAAATTTATTTTGTAGTAGTACATTATTCTATTCAAACAAAAAAATATTAATCCCCATTACTTCTTTAATCTATATTCTAAATTTAGTATTTGTACCTCTTTATCATGGACATTTTATTTTAATTTTACCCTTTTATTAACTGAGAGCTAAATTCTTTTTTATCTTTAAAGCTATATGCTATTTCTTTATAATTTATATTAAAAGAATTATTATATTGTAATAATTCTTCTAAAAACAAAGTAAAATTCCCATTATTATCTTTAATATATATTTCTCTATTCTGTCCACCTTCTATAAACTCTATCTTCTTTATATTATCTTTTATATTATCTAAATAGACTTTAGCTTTAGAGAAGCTCTGACCTGAATCTAAAGAATAACACCCATACATTTTCGCTTTGCTTATCCATATTACCCAAAGAACCTTGTCTATTTCCATAACTAGACAGGACTTTATATCATAATCTTCATAAATAATAAGTTCTCTTTGAATATATTCGACCTTATCTAAATCATTGTATTTATATATTAGTGATTTACTATTAACTTCATCAGTAATAATTAATGAATGTACTTTATTATTGATTATGCAAAATGAAGTATCTATATATGAATGGTTAGCAATAAAAATATTTTTATTATTAACCCATCTTTCACTTTTTGGGTTATAGGTTTTAAGTATTAATTTAAACATATTGAATGAAATACTATATATAATCAATGCAACATATTCTCTCCCTGATAAAATCTTATAATTTATATCAATATCACTTTCTTCATTATAAATAATTCCACTTCTT